>CAJUQZ010000122.1:0-576 GCA_910588755.1 uncultured Lachnospiraceae bacterium
CAAATACCTCATCGGCCTCGATTGATACACCGTTTCTGCTGTAGTAGTCAACGATGGCACAGCGAAGGAAATCATATCCCTGTTCTGGGCCATAGCCCTTGAAGGTTTCGGCGCTTGCGAGCGCATCGACGCCCTCATGGAGTTTGGCGATGACATCAGGGCCGATGGGGAGAGTCACGTCACCAATACCAAGACGGATTACCTTTTTGTCAGGGTTTGCAGCAGTGTAGGCGTTGACGCGGTGTGCGATTTCAGAGAAAAGATAACTTTCTTTCAGGTTTAAATAATTTTCGTTCAGCTTTGGCATAATATAGTCCTCCTTGCGATAAAAATGCATTGCTATTATAGTTGTTCTGACTTCCATAGTTGTTCTGATTAGGAACACTACTGTAATCATACCTGTATTACACATATTTGTCAATTATGATATCAAAGATTGAAAAATTTTATTGATTATGATAAGTTTATGTGTGGAATGTATTGGGGGAATAATAAGGGAACTATCATGGAACAAAATCAGAAAACTACATAAAAGAAACTGTGTCCTGTATGTTGATTACGCAGATAATGGGCGTA
>CAJUQZ010000122.1:586-14112 GCA_910588755.1 uncultured Lachnospiraceae bacterium
TGTCATTGTATGATGACCAAATTTGTGTATAATTTCAAATTTGCTCATTTATAATAAGTACAATAAGATAAAATAGAGAATAAAAACAGGGCCGGAAAGGTAGAAAAGGATGAAAAGAAAGATATATAAAGCAATGTCATTTACTAAGAACTTCGATTAATCATTTGTAGCTATAAATGAGCAAATATTGAAATTTGTACTAATTTATCCGCCATACAACGACAGAACTGAGGTTTTATTTTTGTTTATCCTTGAGTGAAATACAAAATACAGAAGTTTTGTGCATTTTTCTGGATTTGCTCAATTATAGTTTGTAGAATAAAAGTTTTAGATAAAAAGTTTTAGATAAAAAGTTTGAGAATAAAAGTTTGAGAATAAAAAATTTTAAAGTAAACGCTTCAAAAGATTTTCATGTTCAAGCGTAAGATTTAGGTGACAAGATTTTGTATACGATCATGCGCAAAATTGAAACGTGATATACGAAAATAGTGTCGAAATGAAAGAGAAAAAAGATAGAGAAATCAGAGAAAAAGAAAGAGAAAAAAGAAGGGTAGAAAAATGTGTGATTATGAAAACCAGAATTACGAGAGAGTAATAGGAGAGTCAAAAAGAGTCGTTTCAGAGTTTCTAGAGGAGGCAAATCTAAAAAGAGGAAGTCTGGTGGTGATTGGTTGTTCCACAAGTGAGATTGCATCACATCAGATTGGTTCCTTTTCGAATGCAGGGCTTGGGGAGGCCGTGTTTGTGGCAATGTATGAGGAGTTAAAGGAGGCTGGATTGTCAGTGGCTACCCAGTGCTGCGAGCACTTAAACAGGGCGCTAATTATGTCGGAGGAGGATGCGCAGCGCTTTGGATATGAGGTGGTAAACGTGATACCGCAGCCTAAGGCGGGCGGTTCATTCTCGACAGCGGCCTGGAAACACCTAGAGCATCCGGTGGCAGTAGAGCATATACAGGCGCATGCTGGGATTGATATTGGCGATACACTGATTGGGATGCATCTTAGGCCGGTGGCAGTGCCGGTGCGGATTGTGCATCCAATGATTGGCGGTGCGCGTGTAGTATGCGCAAGAACCAGGGCAAAATACGTCGGTGGCGGGCGGGCGCAATACAATGAGGAATTAGAGTAACGGTTCGATAGGACTTGGCATTCGTTGCTAATTATGACTTTATAAGCCATGTGCGAAAATGTATTGGCAGCGGGTATAAATTCATTTGTGTTACGAATGAAGTTCACATTGTATTTTTTGTATGGATTTTATCTGTTATAGGATCACAGTGAACAGGAACGAGTTAGAATAAACTTTTGAATAAACTTTTTAAAATGTCTTTTCTAAAGTAGTGGTTGTGTGTTATAATCGATATAGCTATGATAAAATCAGCGGCTACAAAAGTATTATGAAAGGGTAATATGCAATTAGAAGATCATAATGAAGAAACACAAGACTGGGCTACGGAACCCTTAAGGCCAGAGAGAAAGGGAAAGCCTCAAGGAAGTTTTGCTGATATCATGGTTCCGGTGCTCACGCTGATGACCATTGTGAATTGTGTGATCATACTTGTACTGGTGATGAATATTGGCAGAAAGGTGAATGGTCTGGAACAGCAGCTGACAGTGCTCCAGGACAATGCGGCAATCAGTGCTGCCCGTATGGCAGGAAGCGGGGGGGATTCCAGTGCAGTACAAGAGGAGTCTGAACCTGTGAGTGTGGCTGATATCAACGGCAGCTACGTCGCTGATGCGGCGGAGGCGTCTGATATCGTGGAGGCAGCGATGTTGGAGGATACACACAAGTGGGATGGCAGAGAGGATATCAGTGCTGATATCAGGAGGGTATACTTGACCTTTGATGATGGTCCGAGTGCCAATACAGACAGAATACTTGATATTCTCAATCAATATGGTGTGAAGGCAACGTTTTTTGTGGTTGGTAAGGAGGGGTATTCCGATCAGTACCGGCGGATTGTGGAGGATGGACATACACTGGCGATGCATTCATATAGCCATAAATACAGCGAAATTTACGCATCACTTGACGCGTACAGGAAGGATTTGACAAAGCTTCATGATTATCTGTATGAGCTTACTGGTGTGGATTGCAATATTGTACGGTTTCCAGGTGGCAGCAGTAACACGACCAGCCGCGTTAACATGTGGGAGCTGATCAATTATCTCAATAAAGAGAATATGGTGTATTTTGACTGGAATGTGTCGAGTGGGGATGCCTCCGGTGGCGGAAAGAGTGTGGATCAGATTGTCAATAATGTGCTTGGCAGTATTGATCAGTACAATAATGCGGTTGTTCTTTTCCATGATGCGGCAGGAAAGGATACAACGGTTGACGCGCTGCCTGCGATCATAGAGCACATACTGGAATCTGACAACACAGTGCTCCTGCCGATATCGGAGGACACAGTGCGGGTGCAGCATTTACATGAGTAGCCAGGGGATACTGAATTACTGAAATAAAAATATACTAAGAAATTGGAGGATAATTTACTATGGGTTTTTTTCAGGATTTAAAGCAGGATTTATCACAGACGGTTAATGAGCTTGAAGCTGAGGATGCGGTAGCTGGCCTGAATCTTGAGGGCGAGGAGGCCACGGCCTCTGAGGACTTGTTTGGGGATGCAGCAGACACAGACTTTGCTGACCTTGAGGCGATGCTGGCACAGGGAGTTGCCGCGCTTGGGGATGCACCGGTGGAGCCGTCTGGCCTGCAGGAGCATGCTGTACAGCCGGACGCTGATATGGCGGCCGTGATGAATACGATAGAGTATGCCCAGGAACCAGCAGTAGATACAACAGGGGAAAACCTTACTGCGGAAACGGGGCAGGAAATCGTTCTGACAGAGATGGCAGAACCTGTTGAGGCAGATATGGGTGCGGAGTTTATGACGCAGACACCTGTAGAGCAAAATAATAATATAAGTGAGGCAGACGCAGAGATGGAACAATTATTAAACGAGGTGGAACAGAATTTACAGGAGTCGTCATATATGGATGCGGCACCAGCAGCAGAACCTGAGGCTGACTTTGATACGAGTGCCGCAGCTTCAACGGATACGGCAGTGATTACTGCTGGAATGAATATCATGGGTGATGTGACGAGCAGCGGCAACATGGATTTGATTGGAAGCATCACAGGCAATATTGAGATTTTCGGCAAGCTTAATGTGACAGGAAGCATTACAGGTAATTCCGCAGCTGCAGAGATTTACGCGGAGTCTGCGCAGATCAACGGGGAGGTAAAGAGTAAGGGCAGCGTGAAGATCGGGCAGAGTTCTGTCGTGATTGGCAATATTTTTGCCACAAGCGCAGTGATTGCGGGTGCTGTGAAGGGAGATATTGATGTGCATGGGCCTGTCATACTTGATACGTCCGCAATCGTGATGGGGAATATCAAATCCAAATCCGTGCAGATCAACAATGGTGCGGTGATCGAGGGTATGTGTTCACAGTGCTATGCAGATGTCAGTCCTTCGGCTTTCTTTAATGATGTGAAGAAAAACAGAAAACAGTCATAAAGACGATAGGAGCTGGCTTTGTTATGAAAAGAATATTATTGAAGTTAAGCGGCGAGGCGCTTGCCGGAGATAAGAAAACAGGTTTTGACGAACCTACAGTGATGGCAGTTGCAAGGCAGGTAAAAGAGATTGTGGACAGCGGTGTGCAGGTGGGAATCGTGATAGGCGGTGGTAATTTCTGGCGAGGCAGGACAAGTGAGACGATCGACCGCACAAAGGCAGATCAGATTGGCATGCTGGCCACTGTTATGAACTGTATCTATGTATCTGAGATTTTCCGGTATATTGGTATGGGGACAGAGCTGTTTACGCCGTTTCAGTGTGCGGCCTTTACGGGACTTTTCTCGAAGGATAAAGCGCTTGCGGCACTTGCGGCAGGAAAGGTAGTGTTTTTCGCAGGCGGCATAGGACATCCGTATTTCTCGACGGATATGGGGACTGTGCTTAGGGCGGTAGAGATTGAGGCGGACATGATTCTGTCTGCGAGGGCGGTTGACGGTGTATATGACTCCGATCCCAAGCTTAACAGAGATGCGAAAAAGTATGATACGATTCCGATTAAGGAGGTCGTTGACAGGCAGCTTGGCGTGATGGACCTTGCAGCGGCAGTGCTCTGTATGGAGAATAAGATGCCAATGACGATATTTGGATTGAACGGGGAGAATAGTATTATCAACACAGTAAAGGGAAACTCAAACGGTACTGTCATTACAGTCTGATTCGATGGGTGCAGGCTGCTGTATCAGAGTTTTAGTACAAAATCAAGGAGGACATAGAAAATGGACGCAAGAGTAAAAACATATGATGACAAGATGCAGAAGGCGCTTGATTTTCTCTTATCAGATTATCAGACAATACGTGCAGGACGTGCAAATCCACATGTGCTTGACAGGATAAAAGTTGATTATTATGGAACGCCTACGCCGATCCAGCAGGTTGGAAATATCACGGTTCCGGAGGCGAGAATGATTCAGATTGCACCGTGGGAAAAGAGTCTCATCAAGGCAATAGAGAAGGCCATATTGGCATCGGATATCGGCATTACACCAAACAATGACGGCGCGGTGATACGCCTTGTGTTTCCAGAGCTTACTGAGGAGCGCAGAAAAGAGCTGGTGAAGGACATCAAGAAAAAGGGCGAGGACTGTAAGGTGGCTGTCCGCAATATCAGACGCGATGCCAATGACGCTTTTAAGAAGCTTGCAAAGTCAGAGGTGTCAGAGGATGAGATCAAGGATCTGGAGGACGCGGTGCAGAAGCTGACCGACAAATATATCAAAGATGTGGATAAGGCAATCGATGAAAAATCCAAGGAAGTTTTAACTGTATAATATAATACAATAAATGAAAGGCAGGGGGGCGTGCACAGGGGATGTAGTGCCCTCCTCTTTTATGCACAGGGGTGCGTATGGAAATTAGCAGCTTTGCTGCACGCACCCCGCGCGGCGAGTAGGGGAAAGTCTTCCCTACTCGATTGCACACGGGCATCCAGATGAAAATGTCATCAAACCGATAAATCGGTTGGCTGACGGACGCCCGGCGCGGCGAGTAGTGGAGAAGGGCATTCCCCTACTCGATTGCACACGAAAAATGTCAGCAAAGGCTAAGTGCAGGCGAAAGGAGATAGGGATATGAATGGACCAAATCATGTGGCGATCATTCTTGATGGGAACGGACGATGGGCAAAGGCAAAGGGACTCCCGCGCACGGCTGGTCATGTGCAGGGGGCAAAGGTGGTAGAACAGATCTGTGAGGACGCTTACAATATGGGAATCAATTATCTTACTGTGTATGCATTTTCGACAGAGAACTGGAACAGGCCGGACAGCGAGGTGGCAACCCTGATGAATCTGCTTCGCAATTATATGAAAAACAGTATCAAGCGCGCCCAGAAAAATAATATGTGTGTGCGGGTGCTGGGCGATAAATCCGGTCTGGCGGACGACTTGAGAGCCAGTATTGAGGAGTTGGAGCAGGCAACGAAAAACAATACAGGGCTTCATTTTCAGATTGCGATTAATTACGGGGGACGTGACGAGCTCAAAAGAGGCATTGTGAAGCTTGCGGAGCAGATTGCGGCTGGAAATCTGCGACCGGAGGAAATTGATGATGGGAAGCTGGAAGCCTGTCTGGACACGGCGGGACTGCCGGACCCGGATCTGCTGATCCGGACATCGGGCGAGCAGAGAATATCGAATTTCCTGCTGTGGCAGCTTGCCTATTCGGAGCTGTATTTCACATCGGTTCCGTGGCCGGATTTTGACAAAAACGAGCTTGCCAGGGCGGTGGAAGCGTACCAGAACAGAGACCGGAGATATGGTCTTGTGAAGGAGGAGTAGGAATGGCTTCGAATATTCTAGGGAAAATAAGTAAGGAGCGGACAATCAGTGCAGTGGTGATTGTGATTGTGGCATTGGCGGCGATTCTTCCGGGAGGAATCATACTGGCAGCAGTGCTGTATATCATTTCGGTCATTGCCTATCTGGAACTGACAAAGGCCTGCGGTGTCGGGCAAAAGGATCTGGAGGGGGCGGGAGCAGGGCGACTCAATGCATTGCAGATTGCGGGGCTTGTGGCTATTACATGCTATTATGCGATAGTCTATATCAGGCATCCTGAGGAAGGAACGCTTCATTATTATCCAATGCTGCAATATACGAAGCTGGATACCGGGATTATGATAGCAATGTTTATTTCTCTGATCATATTGATGTCTGTCTATGTGTTTGCTTTTCCGCGGTATGACGCGCATCAGGTTATGGCGGCGTATTTTTCGCTAGTCTATGCGCCGATGATGCTTTCTTTTGTGTTTCTGACCAGAGAACTGATGTATGGGATATACCTGGTGTGGATGATTTTTATTAATTCATGGATATCGGACACCTGTGCGTATCTGGTGGGGGTGATGTTTGGGCGGCATAAGCTTGCGCCGGTGCTCAGCCCAAAGAAGTCCGTGGAGGGCGCTATTGGCGGGATTGTGGGTTCCGCGCTGGTGGGGGCTCTGTATGGATGGTATCTCGACGCGGCGCTGGAGACGGAGAATCTGGTGATACTTTTGTTCGTGGTCGGCGCTGTGGGGTCTGTGATTTCACAGGTTGGGGATCTGGCGGCGTCCGCGATCAAGCGCAATTATGAGATTAAGGATTATGGAAAACTGATTCCGGGACACGGCGGTATTATGGACCGGTTTGACAGTGTGATCTTTACCGCGCCGGTTACGTACTTTTTGATTATCTTTTTTATGCGGTGAGAAAACTATAGTCCTGTGCAATGTTACGTGGTCATAGAACTATAGTCCTGAAAATATGACGTGATAATGGATCTACAGTCTTGCAAAAGAATACGTGACAATAGAACTACAGTTCTGTGCAATAGTCGCAATAGTTATTCATATAATGACATATAGCTTACTGAAAGTCTGGTTTTGATGCTGTCATAAAATTGCAGGAGGCTGTGTGGGAGAAAGGATGAATTTTGTGAAAAAAATAGCAATACTTGGCTCTACAGGATCGATTGGCACGCAGACGCTCGAGATTGTGCGTGACAATCCTGATCTGCAGGTGGTAGGTCTCTCGGCCGGGGCAAATGTAGCGCTGCTGGAAAAACAGGTTCGTGAGTTTCGGCCAAAGCTGGTGTCCTTAAAGTGTGAGGCGGACTGCCGGGAATTGAAGACCAGGCTGGCCGATCTGGATGTACAGGTGATTCCTGGTATGGAGGGGCTGCTTGCGGTGGCTGAGCTGGAGGAGTCGGAGATACTGGTGACGGCAATTGTCGGTATGATTGGCATTCGGCCTACGATTGCGGCAATCAGAAAGCATAAGGATATCGCCCTTGCAAACAAGGAGACGCTGGTGACAGCAGGTCATATAATCATGCCGCTTGCCGCGGAAATGGGTGTGTCAATCCTTCCTGTTGACAGTGAACACAGCGCCATTTTACAGTCTCTGCAGGGCAGCAGCCGGGACAGGGTGCATAAGCTTTTGATTACAGCGTCGGGAGGGCCATTCCGGGGAAGAACGAGACAGGAGCTGGAAAAAGTGCAGCTAGAGGATGCGTTAAAGCATCCAAACTGGTCGATGGGGCATAAGATTACAATTGATTCGGCAACACTGGTAAACAAAGGACTTGAGGTCATGGAGGCAAAGTGGCTTTTTGACGTGGAGCTAGAGAGGATTCAGGTGGTGGTACATCCGCAGAGCATTATTCACTCGATGGTTGAGTATGTGGATGGCGGGATTATCGCACAGCTTGGGATGCCGGACATGAAGCTTCCAATCCAATATGCCCTGTTTTATCCTGACAGGCGCCCGATGGCAGGAAAGCGGGTAGATTTTTATGAGCTTGGGAATATTACATTTGAGAAGCCGGATCTGGAAACCTTCACAGGATTTGGGCTCGCAATGAGGGCGGCCGAGGAGGGCGGAAGTATGCCAACTGTGTTTAATGCGGCAAATGAGAAGGCTGTGAGCCTGTTTCTGGACAGGAGAATACGCTTTGTGCAGATTCCGGAGATCATTGGGATGTGTATGGACAATCACCGAAAAATAGAAAATCCGGATGTGGAACAGATTCTGGAGGCCGAGAAGGAGACCTATGAGCTGATTTCGTCAAGATATAGATAGCGGGAATGATTTTGCATACATGCGCAAGGTTCTATAAGACAGATACAGAGGGCTATAACGAATCAAAGGGAGGAAATAATAAGGGATGGTTGTCACAATTATAGTGTTTGTGCTGGTATTCGGGGTGGTTGTGATTGCACATGAGCTGGGGCATTTTCTGGTTGCAAAGGTGAATGGCATCAAGGTATTGCAGTTTTCAATCGGTATGGGACCGGATATTGTCAAATTTACAAAGGGTGAGACAAAATACGTGCTAAAACTGCTGCCAATTGGCGGGGCCTGTATGTTTGAGGGGGAGGATGGGATTTATTCCACAGCGCCAGACGGCGACGGTCAGAACAAGGAGAAGCCAGAGGGCGCGTTTCAAGATGCGAACGTATGGTCAAGAATCGCAACTGTTTTCGCAGGTCCATTTTTCAATATCATACTGGCATTTTTATTATCCCTGATTGTGGTTGGTTTTTCAGGGGAGATTATCCCCACAGTCAATGCATTGACACCGGGGTATCCAGCCGAGGCCGCAGGACTTAGGGAGGGCGATATCATCACGAGGATGGACGGAGAGCGGATTTACCTGCAGGGTGAGGTCACTTTTGCCTCCTCGCTTAGCGGCGGGGAGCCGATGGAGATAGAGTATAAGCGTGATGGACAGAAATATACGACAGTGATCACACCTAAATTCAGCGAGCAGGACAATCGCTATTATCTGGGCTTTACGATTGGCGAGACGATACAGTGCAAGGGGTTTGACCTGATCAGGTACAGTGCGTACGAGGTGCGTTATTGGCTGAAGGCAACGGTAAAGAGTCTCCTGATGCTGGTGCAGGGAAAACTTTCTGCAAATGACCTGTCAGGGCCAGTTGGTATTGCTGCGATGATTGATGAGACAATTGAGGTGACAAAGCCCTACGGATTTCCGACAGTGGTGTTGAATATGATTAATTTTGCAGTGCTTTTAAGTGTGAACCTCGGCGTAATGAATCTGTTGCCATTGCCAGCCCTTGACGGCGGCAGGCTCCTGTTTATGTTTATCGAGGTGGTGCGCGGCAAGCCGGTGCCGCCCGACAAGGAGGGTATGGTGCATTTCATTGGCTTTGTTGCGCTGATGATATTGATGGTGTTTGTGCTGTATAATGATATTGCAAGATTTTTTATTCATTAGGAACTGCTAAGAAATAACGTTGAAATAGCGTGTAGGATTTTTCTTCGATAATTAAAAGTTATTGCCAAACAGGTCCTTAGTTTCTCATCGGATGACATTTCTGATAAGAATGGAGGAAATGTATGCAGCAAAAGAATGTGCAAGAAAAAATGCGAATGGAAGAAATATACATGTGGAAAATGTGACTGCAAAAATATGCAGGAAGAAAATGTGCAGCAAAAAAACAGGGATGAAAGAATCATGAATGAAAAAAGGGATGAAAAAATCATGAATGAAAGAAATGTATATAGAAGCCACACAAAAGTGATTCATATAGGAAATCGCATAATTGGAGGGGGGAATCCAATCCTCATCCAGTCCATGACAAATACAAAGACGGACGATGTAGCGGCTACGATAGCGCAGATACAGCGGCTTACAGAAGCTGGCTGTGATATCGTCCGCTGCACTGTGCCGGATATGGCGGCGGCGCAGGCCATCGCACAGATTAAGAGGGAAATATCGATCCCGCTCGTGGCAGATATTCATTTTGATTATAAGATGGCGATTGCGGCCATCGAAAACGGTGCGGACAAGATACGTATTAATCCCGGAAATATTGGGGGACGGGAGAAGGTTGCCGAGGTTGTGCGGGCTGCGAGGGAACGGGATATCCCAATCCGAGTCGGCGTCAATAGCGGATCGCTGGAAAAGGAACTGGTTGCGCGGTATGGAGGGGTTACAGCAGAGGGAATCGTGGAAAGTGCACTGGACAAGGTGCACATGATCGAAGATTTGGGGTATGAAAATCTGGTAATCAGCATTAAGTCCTCAGATGTCATGATGTGTGTCAGAGCACATGAGCTGCTTGCTGACCGGACGTTATACCCGCTGCATGTAGGCATCACGGAGGCCGGAACAATCACAAGCGGCAATATCAAGTCTGCGGTCGGTCTTGGCATCATCCTAAATGAGGGGATCGGTGATACTATCAGGGTGTCCCTCACAGGAGACCCTGTTGAGGAAATCAAGTCCGCAAAGCTGATTTTGCGCGCGCTTGGTTTGCGCAGGGGAGGGATTGAGGTGGTTTCATGTCCTACATGCGGTAGGACAAATATTGATTTAATTGGACTGGCAAACCAGGTGGAGACGATGGTACAAGGATATGATCTTGATATCAAAGTGGCTGTGATGGGATGCGCCGTGAACGGACCGGGAGAGGCGAAGGAGGCGGATATTGGTATCGCAGGGGGCATTGGTGAGGGACTTCTAATCAAAAAGGGCGAGATTGTCAAAAAAGTACCTGAAAGAGAGCTGCTTAAAGTACTCAAAAATGAGTTGGATAACTGGAAGAATGATAAATAGAAAACATATCAAAGGGAGTGTGTGATGGAAAAGAATTTTTTCGAGGCATTTCCAAATCTTAAACTGGACGGTGTACAGAAGGATTTGTTCGAACAGACGGTGGTGGAGCGGATTACTGCCACCAGGCGAAGGGACCTGCTGCGCATCTACATCAGGAGCGGGAGACTGATTGAGAAGGAACAGATCTATTTTGTGGAGCAGGAGATTAAGAAGCAGTTTTTTCCACGAGAATATCTGATTATTAAAATCTATGAAAAATTTGTGCTTTCGGAGCAGTATACGCCCGAAAAGCTGATGGCATTGTACCGCGAGAGCATTCTGATGGAGCTTAGGGCATGTGACCATATGCTCTACACGGTATTTCGCCAGGCGGACATACGGTTTGTGTCTGAAAGCGGGATGGAGCTTGTGCTGGAGGACAGTGTGATTGCAAAGTCCAAGGAGGACGAGCTGATTGGCATTCTCGACAAGGTTCTGAATGAACGGTGCGGATTTCAGGTAAAATTTTATATATCTTACAAGGAAGCAAAGGCCGGCAGGTACAAGGAGGAGGATGAGCTGCGCATCCAGAAAATTGTGGCAGGAATCAGCAGTCGCATTGGCGGGAGTGCCGTTGGGGACAGGCAGGAAGAGGATGTGGTCACGCAAGGGGAGGCAGATAAGCCAGCGGTCAGTGCAGCGGCTCCTGGACAGACCAGGATAGCGGCGCAGGCAAAGCCCAGGGAGGTGGTGGCTTCTGCTGCGGAGCGAAAGACTTTTGGCAGACCGGAGAAGGGCCTGGACAAGGGATATCAGAGAAGAGCGCTCAAGCGCTCGGACAATCCGAATGTCATTTTTGGCAGGGATTTTGAGGACGAGAGTATCAACATCGAGGAGATCTGGGGCGAGATGGGCGAGGTCACGATCAGGGGCAAGGTGCGTGTGCTCGAGACGCGTGAGATCCGCAATGAGAGGACGATCATAAGCTTTGAGATCACGGATTTTACGGACACGATCAAGGTTAAGATGTTCGTACATAACGAGCAGCTTTCGGAGCTGGCAGGGGATTTAAAGGTCGGCGCGTTCTTGAAACTCAAGGGTGTTACGGTCAACGACACATTTGACAGGGAACTCACGATCGGCTCGGTCATCGGCGTGATGAAGATCCCGGACTTTACGACGGCGCGTATGGACAACAGCGTCAGAAAGCGCGTGGAGCTGCACTGTCATACCAAGATGAGCGATATGGATGGAGTCTCGGATGTCAAGGATATCATCAAGCGCGCAAAGAAGTGGGGGCACAGAGCGCTTGCAATTACAGACCACGGCTGTGTGCAGGCATTTCCGGACGCGAACCATGCCCTAGACCACGGTGATGACTTTAAAGTGATCTACGGTGTGGAAGGGTATCTAGTCGATGACCTGAAAGAGATTGTCACGGATCAGAAAGGGCAGACGCTGGACGACACGTATGTGGTCTTTGACATCGAGACGACAGGGTTTTCACCGGTCACGAACCGGATCATCGAGATCGGCGCGGTCAAGGTGGAAAACGGACAGATTACAGACCGCTTTTCAACGTTTGTAAACCCGGAAGTGCCGATTCCCTTTGAGATCGAAAAGCTGACAGGCATCAATGACAGTATGGTCATTGACGCTGAGACGATTGAGGTCATACTGCCCCGATTTCTGGAATTTGTGGGAGACGCGGCGCTCGTGGCCCACAATGCGAGCTTTGATGTGAGTTTTATCAAGGAGAATGCAAAAAGGCAGCAGATTCCGGTTGATTTTACCTATGTGGATACGGTGGGCATGGCGCGGATGCTGCTCACGGGACAGGCAAAATATACACTGGACGCCGTGGCAAAGACATTGAAGATATCGTTGGAAAACCACCACAGGGCGGTCGATGATGCGGAGTGTACTGCGGAAATTTTTATAAAAATGGCTGAGATGCTGAAAAAAGATGAAGTGTATACGCTTGAAAAACTCAACGAGATGGGACGGGCGAGCGTCGAGGCGGTCAGAAAGCTGCATTCATACCACATTATCATTCTTGCAAAGAACCAGACGGGGCGCGTGAACCTGTACAGGCTTGTGTCGGAGTCTCATCTGACGTATTTTTACAAGAGGCCGTTGATTCCAAAAAGTCTGATCCAAAAGTACCGGGAGGGGCTGATCCTGGGCAGCGCCTGCGAGGCGGGGGAGCTTTTCCGCGCCATGCTGGACGGACAGAGCGAGGAGCAGATCGCCCGCATTGTGGAGTTCTATGATTATCTGGAAATACAGCCGATCGGCAACAACAGATTTATGATCGAGTCGGAGAGGCATCGTGATATCAATTCCGAGGACGATCTGATCGCGCTGAACAAGAAAGTGGTGAAACTCGGGGAACAGTTTCAGAAACCAGTGGTTGCCACATGTGATGTGCATTTCCTGGACCCGGAGGACGAGGTCTACAGGCGCATTATCATGACCGGAAAGGGATTTAAGGATGCGGACGACCAGGCGCCGCTGTATCTTCGCACGACGGAGGAGATGCTAGATGAGTTCGCTTACTATCTTGGCAGCGAGAAGGCGGAGGAAATCGTCATCACAAACACGAACATGATTGCGGATATGTGCGACCGAATCGCGCCGGTGCGTCCGGATAAATGTCCGCCGGTCATTGAGAATAGCGACCAGCAGCTGACAGACATCTGCTACAGGAAGGCGCATGAGATGTATGGCGACGAGCTTCCGGACATCGTGGAGGCGCGGCTGAAGCGGGAGCTGAATTCGATTATCAGCAACGGGTTTGCCGTGATGTATATTATCGCGCAGAAACTGGTGTGGAAATCGGTGGAGGACGGCTATCTGGTCGGTTCGCGCGGGTCTGTTGGCTCTTCGT
>CAJUQZ010000123.1 GCA_910588755.1 uncultured Lachnospiraceae bacterium
ATATAATCGATGGCCCCGGCTTCATACCCGCGTATCTGATCGCTCTCCTGGTCGTTTGCCGTCAGGAAAATGACCAGCGTGTCGGGGTTTTCCGGTTTTATGAGCCTGCACAGGTCATAGCCGCTGCCGTCCGGCAGATTGATGTCTAGAAGCACCATGTCATATTCCTCCCGCGCCAGCAGCCTGGCAGCTTTGCCTGCATTCAGGACGGATACCGTGTCGTACCCCTCAGCAGTCAGGTTGTACGTCAGCGTCTTATTTAAAAGGGCGTCGTCCTCCACCAGTAAAATTTTTTTCATGGTTATCCTCCTCGTTTAGCGTGAACATCAGTTTTTGTCGCAAAAGGCAATTCCCTTTCCGCGTATGATATATCCTATCCCGGCAGTACATATCGATAATTTTCCGTCTTGTATTCTGATAATCTGATCCGCCATATGAGCCAGACGCATAGGAACTGTATAGAAATAACATGACAAGATTGCTTGTCTGTTTTAACAACCCTATAACCGCAAAGCGTCCATCAGGTAATATCCCGTTTTCGGTATACCTTCACTGCAATTTTATACGAGATAACGAACCAGATCACAGCGATGACAAGCACAATATGAAAACTGAAAAGGATATGTTCCTTCACTGGAAATATGAAGTTTATCAGAAGCACAAGCCCCGTAATGATACCTGTTGATGCCATGAAGGACATCATGAACACAATCTGCGATTTTTCCGGGTCAAACAGATACGCGCACGGCAGGCTGATGCCGCCTGCAAGCAGGGTGGCGCTCATGCCGATCGAGCCATACAGGCATAGGGAGAAAAGCGTTACATCCGCACCAAGGCAGGCAATGACAACACAGGGAACCAGCGCTGTAAACATTCCCAATACGGCAAGCAGGATATAAAACAAAAACTTCTCGCCAATGATCTGCTCCCTTGATACTGGCATGGTAATGACATTTTTATTCCACTTGGAAGCCGCGTCGCTGGTGATGCTGATAAAAGCCGCCGTCGTTGCGGCGACCGGGGCCAGCACCAGAAGCGCGCTGGTTTCCAGCAAAAAGGACAGGCCAAATCCCAGCACAACCAGGCTGACGATGGTTACAAGGATATTGCTTCTGGCAATATAGAGATCTTTTACTAAAACACCTTTCATCACTTTTCCCCCTTTACATACAGCAACATGATCTCATCGATTGTCGCCGGGACGACCAGGGCCTTCGGATATTTTTTCTGCATCGCCTCCCGGTCTGAAACCAGAATCTGCCACTCATAGTCCATCTTGCGGTACGAGATGATATCGGAGTGGTCCAGCGCGTCAAACTGTGCCGCGCCGCATTTGATGATGCCATACTGATCAGTCAGTTCGTCCTTGGGCTTCTCAAATACGACTTTCCCTGCGTGGATAAATACAATATAATCGGCAATTTTCTCCAGATCGCTGGTAATGTGGGACGATAACAGAATCGAATGTCCCTCGTCCTGCACGAAATCCAGAAGCATATCCAGAATATCATCCCGGACAACCGGATCTAAGCCGCTGGTGGCCTCGTCGAGAATCAACAGCCTGCAATGATGGGAAAACGCGGCGCAGATGGCCAGCTTCATTTTCATTCCTCTTGAAAACTGCTTTATCCGCTTGTCGGCCGGCAGGGAAAACTGTTTCATCAAACTGAAATACACGCGCTCGTCCCAGGTCCTGTAAATGTTTTTCAGAACCCGATTGAGTTTCCGGGGTGAGAGGATTTCCGGATAATTGCTGCCGTCGAACACGACGCCGATCTGCTCCTTGATGTCCCCGTCCAGCTCCTCCCTGTCCAAAAATGAAACAACGCCGTCCTCCTTTTGAATCAACCCTAAGGCAGCATTGATCGTTGTGCTCTTTCCCGCGCCATTTTCCCCGATCAGCCCGACAATAGCGCCGCCTGGCACAGTGAATGAAACATGGTCTAAGACAAAATCCTGATACGTTTTGGTAAGCCCTGATACCCTCATAGCATTTGTCATGGCAAATCCTCCTTGTTTTCTGTAGGAAAATGCGACTGCCTTTGCAGGAGCAGAGGATTTTCCTCCTCATACAATAGTGTCAATAAACTGATTAACTGATCAAGCGATATTCCGCTCATGCGGGCAATCCCGATCGCATCATTGAGGCAGTCCTCGATCTTTTTCTGCTGCTCCTCCAGATAAAAATCCTGATTTTGCGCTGATACATAGCAGCCTTTCCCCGCCGTTGTCTCGATGAAACCATCCTCCTGCAAAATATCATATGCTTTTTGCACGGTCAGAACGCTGATCTGCAATGATTTTGCAAGGGCGCGGATCGAGGGAAGCGCTTCCCCGGCTTTCAGTCCGCCGCCCATAATCTGCGCTTTTATCTGTGACACAATCTGCTCATACAGAGGGAGACTCGTCTTATTACTCACAACAATCTCCAAACCGTCACCGCCTTTCTGTATTATACTGTATTGTATATACAAATACAGTATAATACAGAACTATACAGATGTCAAGATACAAAATTAAGCAAAAAATACTTTCCCTACTTATTGTTCACCCCCTGCGCCGCCTTTGCGGCATTTTTCCACTGCACAAGCTATGCATAAATACCGCCCCAATTTGTACAAACCAGAATGTGCCTAAACTACAAAAATCCCATACCTGTGTGATGGGATTTCTGTACGGATTTATTCAACGGGAATCATTACAATTTTTACAGCCTTTCCCGGATGGTTCTCATTGCCAGTCACTCCCTGATAACTGATCTCTGCCCTGCCGCCCACAGCGATCAGGGAATCCCCTTCAACCGCGTGCGCACTTTCCGTGGAAAATCCCTCCAATATCTGGGCATTCTCCGTGAAAAAGGAATAACGCACATCATCGTCCGGGTCTCTGATTGTGATTATGGTTTAAGTCTTTACAATCATAAACCATAATTCCAATCCTGCCGCAATGAACCGGCACGCCAAAATGTATCGGATTCCGGATAAATAAAATGCAGTATCAGCGAGACAATCATTATCAAACAAATCAATATCAGACTGCCCACCAGGAACCATTTTACCCCTTTAATAAATCCCCTCAAAGCATTGTTTTGCAGCACAGAATCCACGTTCTGGGAAACCCGGTAAATAGAATCTACTTTCTCATTCATAAAAGAGTTTTCCCGGACTTCCTGCACGTCAATATCCTTTACCAGTTCATCTAAAGTCATATCAAAGAAATCACTTAACATGACCAGTCTCGTAAAGTCCGGGTAGGACTGCCCGGCCTCCCATTTCGAGATGGTCTGTCTTGATACCTGCATTTCCATTCCCAGTTCTTCCTGTGAGAGTCCCTTTTCCTTCCTGAGTTTTAATAGTTTTTCGTTAAATTTCATTTTACAGTACCTCCTTTTTTTCCAGCCTACAATATAATGTATATGGATTCAAGCAATTTAGGTTGTCAATTTGTCAACGCAGGCATACATTTCATATGTTTCTGGAAAATAACATTCTGCCAACACGCCTTAACATGCCTTTTTTGCAAAAAAATAAACACGGGAAAGCCCCTGACAGGCAAAGCCGCAATAAAAAGGTTGCCATTATAGGAAAAAACGGCTCAGGCAAAACAACGTTTTTAAAAATCCTGTTGTCGCAGCTCTCACCGACAGACGGCCTTGTCCGGAAAAACAGGGCGCTATCCTATGCATATGTGCCCGTTAGCGCTCAACTGTTTCCGGTCAGCATCGAGGAGAATGTCTCGTACGGAAACTCGCATGATATTACAGAACGGCTACAGGCGATCGAACAGGCGTCGGACTTGATTCGGATAGGCCCAGAACGATTAAACAAAGTACTGCCGGACGGAGATGAAAATTTATCGGGAGGGGAGGCGCAGCGTGTGGCGATTGCACGGGCAATGGCGGCTCAAAGCGATGTGCTGATCGCAGACGAACCGACAGCAAGCCTCGATGTTGTTACCGCCCGGAAAGTGTTTGAGAACTTCATCGATTTCGCGCCTAATGTTCTGTTTACCACGCATAATCCGGAACTGCTGCAATATGCCGATGTGATTTATATGATGGATAAGGGAACGATTGTATGTTCTGGAAGCTTTAAGGAAATATGTGAGCTGGAAATATACAGGGAATGGGAGTTCTCCCTATCCCTATAAACGAAGGTAGGCTTCTAGCTTATGCCACAGGGTTTCTTGTGGATTGGCATAGTATAATTTCATGTATATGTCATCTGAAATTTTTTCCTTTTTGTAATCAGCTCCTATTTTCTGCAGTTGCTCCTCCAACGGTAAAACTTCACTCTCAAAAGCAACACATAGAAGCAGTGGAAATTTCTCTGTACGTTTTCGCGCCTGGTCAAAGTCACTGTCTCTAAAATATTTCTTTACAAAAACAATGGTTTTCGCTTTATTTGCACCAAACCCTGTCAGATACAGACGATAATAATCTTCTGATTTTTTCTCTCCGTAATACGCATCAAATATATTGGGCGACGCCGCCATATCCACCCATGTCGTGGGATACAGCTTTCCGTGCAGTGCCCATTCCTCAAATATATCCGCCGCGAGCAGCATATCATCACAGACAGCTGCCCTTGGTACATCATCCTGGTCAAATTCCATTAATTCCAGATCCGTCTGTCCCTCATATTTCTTATTGTAATATGTGTACCGGTGATCGGGTTCACAAATGATGTCTATTAAAACCATATCCCATCTGAAACACATCTGCATCCAGGTGCCATCATCCCGCGCGGCATAGATATTATATGGCCCGTTGTCCGAATCCTCCATAATGCCTTTCTTAATCATTTCAATTCGTTCCACTGTGATCTGATCATTCTCATAAAAATCAGTGCTTCCCATATACCAGTCACATTGTAATTCTTTTATAAATATGCTTATTTCAGACACCCCTGTTCTTTAAAGAATTTCACGACCAACGGATGAACATTGTGCCATCGTTTTCCATTGTATTCAAGCACTACGGAGTCCTGCAGCATTTTCAGCAGCATTTCCTTATTTTCGATCCGCTCCTTATTTCCATGATAGATATTTAGCAAAAACTGGTACTCTTTCTCCTCTATCCGCCTAGTCAATGAGGTCTTTACCTCCTCGAGTGCGTATTCCGCGTCTTCCATCACAATATGCTCGCTGTCCCGGCGCTCCGCCCTTTTTGCGGAGGCGTTAATCACATGAAACAAATCTCTGAGAGACCCGCCCGTGTACTGAATCAGTCTTTTTAGTACCTCTGGTTCGAACAGCGCCAGGCTGGCACGTTTTTCTACGATTTCTTTTATGACCTCTATTCCGTCCTGGAAGGGCTGGCCTTCGATTGTCTCAATTTTGATCATTGGCAGTGTCTTGGTAACAAAATAGCTCTCCATCGCTGAAAACCGCACATCGTAAGAAAGCCCGATCGGGAACGTGTATACCACTGGAAACCGCATTCCTGATAAGATTGCCGCATAATTGTAAAATACTTTCCATGCATCCTCCGGATTGATTTGTCTAAATCTTCAAAGATAATAATTGGACGCTTTCCGCCCGTTTTTTTGGCAATCTCGTCTGCTATATGCCCCAATATACCAATCCATTCGCTGGAACGGACACTTATTTTTTGCCGGTACTCTTTTCTTGTTTCCTCATTAAATTTCAAATCTGTCTTAATCTTAACAAACAGGTTTAAAATCCCTGCAAGAATCCCTTTATTTTCCACTGTAATTCCTTCTTCCGCGGAAATGGCGGCCGTCTCCTGGGCAATCCTCGTCTCCATGCCATCAACCCAGAAATTTTTAATCTTCTCAAGAACGGCATTTCCAATCCTGCATTCTGATTCTTCCGCAATCTGCAGCAAAGCCTCGCCCATCAAAATAAAAAGGTCCGAATAAACGATATTAAACAAGTCCAGATCCATTCCGCAGTTGACCGTTTTCACATGATATCCTTCATGAATCAGCCGCTGTGTCATCCGGTTGAGCTCTGTGCTCTTGCCGCACCCTCTGTGTCCCAGCAGCAGGCACGCGCTATATTCTTCCTCGTTGCTGCATAGATCGATAATATCCTCAATCGGGGAGTTGTACTTGTCGCTTGTGCGGTATTCCATCGTATCCTCGCAGTAAAATTCTGCCATCTGATTTATTTGTAAGGGCGCCGGCGAAAAGGCATTTATCATCTCACAGACATGGTTTGCATACTTCATTCTAAAACTCCTCCTCTGGTACTACAGCGAACAGGCCAAAAATACGCTACCTTCATAAATATATGGACGATACGCTGAAGAACCACCTATAAATTTAGCACAACAAGCTAAGTTAATATTATCAGTATTCATATATAAATTTAAATTCATTAATGCAATTTATCAATTCGTTATGGTCTTCTTTTCCCTGGATAACGGCATCTTCAAAAGTTACCTTCTCCATTCTGCTTTCTGTCAGATATGCCCTGACAAAAATATCTTTCATCAGTACATTGGAAAATCGACAGCCTGCTATCATATTTGCTTCATAGACCATATGTTCTATGCTTCCTCCGTCAATCTCCATGTCCATCAGGGTAACATCGCCCTTTATCTCAATATTTCGAAAATGGCAATTACAAAACTTATTGTAATGAACAATTTCTGATTGCTCCGTATATCCATTATAGACCACATTTTCAAACAGGCAGTCCCAAAAGCGGTTTCTGAAATATGTCATTAACACGCTGTTCCCCTCAAATTTGTCCCGGAACGTACAGTTTATAAATTCACAGTCTTCGATATCTACACAGTTATCTTCATATATATTATGGAATATTACATTGCGAAACCGGCAGTTTCTAATTTCTATCCATTCGCGGTGCGTGCCTGTAACCTGACAGTTTTCCACGCTGATATTTTCTATACAGATTTTTTCGTCTCCCGTAAATTCTTCCCAGTAAAATTCTTTCAGTATATCTCACCTCCAATTTTATAATAAAATAAATTCTGCATATGTCATAACCTGTAAATCAAACTATTTTCTACTTTGCCATTTTACCACTGTTATGATTCATCCTGATCTTCAATTACAGGAATTACTGGCGATAAGTATAAATCTTCTCTTTCTTCCACACAACCTCTTGCCAGCATATACACCTGAAACTGATTTTCCCGGCCTTCCCTATCCTCATCGTCATATAGATAGATCAATCCATAGCTGCCCGGTGCAATTTCCCCAATGCTCCTGTACAGTCCAAAAATCTCCTGCGACCGGGAATCCTTTCTGTTTGAATACAGCGAAAATTGGAGAAACCATTCCCCGTTCATTGCCTTTATCTGGGGCTGAAACCAACAAAGTTTATCAATTTCATCCTGAATCTGTGCAACAATCATGTCAATGTGATCTTCCTCGTCATATGCTGCTTTATACGTTTCCCGGACCGTCACCCAGCCATGCAGTTCTATCATTGTCGCACTCCCTGCCGTTCCTTAGGCTCCTTAGATACCCAGATATTCAATTCCTGCGGTTCGGGAAGTTGATCCCAGATATCTTCTACCGGCGTTTCTATCAACATTTGTTTATGTGTATCATTTAGCCATCGTATATGCGCCCTGATATAGTCCGAATGAAGTTCCCTGTCTCCATCTGCCAATTCCTCAACAATCTGGAAAAATATAAATTCCTCAAAACTATCTGCCCACAAATCAATATCTCCAGTATCATGTCCATATAATACCACTTTGGGCTCAACCACACCTTCTTCATACAGAAAACAGTACTTGTCGCCGGATATTTTGCGGGCAAAAGGGACAAGCCTGTACAGTGGATTGATGGACTGACGCTCCGGGTATATTTCCAGGTCCAGGTCCAGACACGCGTACAGCTCCTCACAGGCGCTGCGAAGTTCTTCAAAGGCAATGAGCCGGCAGTCGCCCATAAATTCCCCGAAAAAGAAAATGGTATTTTTATTGTCAGGCCCTTTTTTGGAAAGACTCAGGTGATCCATCATGCCACTGTTGCAGATCGCATGAAATAGTTCCGGAAACTGTACTCCCAGGCTTCGCTCTGCCTCTTTTAATTCTGCCTTCTTTGGTTCCATTGATTCACACCTCACTTTGCTGCCTGATATCACACAACACTGCGGCAGCCATTTTCTTGTGTCATACTAGTATCGCGCCAACCGCAGCCGCAAAGCGGCATAGTTCCTGTCTGAAAAATGATCATATAAGATTTTTCAGATTGCGGTTGTGCGCATCACCTTATACTGAGCGGTCAGTCTTTTCGACCGCCTATATAACTCATTATAACACATATTCACGGCTTTCTACAAATGATTTACGCAATCTGTTTACGAAGGATATGGTGGTCATATAATAATATAGTACGCCTGTCAGTCTGCTGCTTTTTTGATATCTTGCAGACTGACAGGCGCAGGGCAAATAACGCATATGAAATTTCATTAAAATTTCATGGATATAAACACATTATTTTGAAATCGGTATCTCCACTCCCCCATTCTCATCAGCAGTCCATGAAGTCCAGATAATCAGCGCGGCTACCTCGTCCACATCAATCACCCGGTCATATCCCGCCATGTGATACGCATTCTTTTTGCTGCTGTCCGTATATCCCAGACTGCCGCCATCTGTCAAGTATGGAAGCCTTGTTCCGTCTTTGAGTATCACTCCCCTGACCATAGGAATATCGAGATCATCTTCATGTTCGACAGGCGCCGTGCCGACAGAGTAATTTGCTTTCAGGGATATCGGCGAAATGCTGATGCTCTCCAGTGTGAAGTCTGTTCCTTCCACTTTCTGCCCCACCTCGATATTCTGTGCAGAACTTACATTCGGTAAGACAATCTCAAAATTCCAGTTTCCCTCAACCGCCAGCGTAAAGCCTTCTCTTTTTAACCAGGTTCCCAAATTCTGGAAATTGACATGTATCGTCTTACCAAGAAATGAATCATCCGGCTCCACAACATGCGCCTGAATAATATACTCCATATTTCCATCCTGATCTGTATAATACCGGATCATTTTTCCATTTTCATCATCCTTTAAAGAAGTGCCGTCCTCATATACCGGTTGGCCGTCTTCATTACAAATAATTCCATCATACATGCTTCCGCTCATATTTAGCCACGAATCCATATCTTCCGGATCATCACCCTCATAGACATTTACCATGTCAAATGTCGGTTCCATCCCATCCTCCACGCGATAGCCGGAGATCTTAAATGACATATACGCAAATCTTTCATCCACGACAACCGTGTCAGGTGCTATCGTAATACCGTTGTCTGTCACGGCAAGCGACGGACTTTCCGGTTCCTCGCGGTACACCTTTGCCATATTTTTCTCCGTGAGCTCCTGCTGCTGTTCGTCGGATGCCTGGATATTTCCATTCATGCCTCTCCCCCAATAATGGCGAATCGCAGCAACAGCGCTGATACTGCTAACGGATAATATGCAGACACCTGCTATCACGGCAGCCTGCGTTT
Source organism: uncultured Lachnospiraceae bacterium (assembly GCA_910588755.1). Lineage (GTDB taxonomy): Bacteria > Bacillota > Clostridia > Lachnospirales > Lachnospiraceae > COE1. Next base: position 9,460 of record CAJUQZ010000123.1, read on the forward strand.
TAAACATCTTCTTTTTTCCAGTTTTACCAGTATTTGTTTTTGTCATACAATCACTATCCTCCTGCTGAATGATTGCAAACGCCTGATTTGTTTTGTTCAACACGATTTCCGACAGTTCTATTTCTTCAGTAAATATATTTTTTTTACCCGACATGCCCATCCTCCTGACAACTGCGATAATATGCTTCCAGTTCCTTCCTACCCCTTGCAACCCTTGTCTTTATGGTATTTAGCGGTAATGACAACAATTCTGCGATTTCCCTCATCCTGAATCCCTGACTGTAATACAACTCCATCGGCAGCCTATACCGCTCGTCCACGGAAGCGTAGGCTTCCTTCAATTCAAGATTATATTCATCGCACTTTGACGGCTCCTCATAAGATTCAATATTCTCGTAAACAGAATTGTGCCTTATGATGTCATAGCAGTGGTTTATCAGAATCCTTGTCATCCACGTCTTAAAGAACTCCGGTTTCCTGAGTGTATACAACTTTTCCCAGCAAGTGAGAATCGTATCCTGGAGCGCATCCGCTGCATCCTCCTCATTCATCAGAATTGCAATGGCGGTTCTATACATATCCTTCATATAGAACTGCATTAATTCGGTAAATGCGTCTTTATCATGCCTTTGCGCTTTCTTGACCCAAACTTTTGTCTCGTTGCTTTTCATTTGCTTTCTCCTACGCGCGTATGGTGTACTGCTTATTACATTCATTAGACGGCAGATTTTCCTTTTTGGTTTCAGAAAATAATAAAAATCATTCTAAAGCAGAAAAACCGTTAAATCAATCCTTAAATTTTGAAAAGACTGATATCATGATAAGGAACAGAAAACAGTTTCAGGCCAGAAAGGGTATTCCACATATGAAAACAGGGCTCGGATATCAGGGCTTCAAGGGAATGAAGACCAGACAGATCTCATCAGGAAATGGCGGCCTTTTAACGCACGATCAATAATTACAATTTTTCTCCTGTTCTACCCCAATTCCTCAATATAATACTTTGATTGCAAGCAAAACAAATCATAATACAAGCAGATTTTGATGAACTTATGCTATATGAATTTCCTTTGAAATGACAGCCCTGTCCGCAGCGCCGCTGTTCATTCCTTCCTGCTCCATCAAAGACCAGTCGTCAAGATTGTCAAAAATGTATACATACAGCGTTTTTATCTCTTTCCCCTGAACAGCAAATACAGCTCTGCCTGCCATTTCCATATCCGAATAAAGCTGTTCCCCATCCTGATTAAAGCAAATTGTATAGCAGGGTTCATAAGACCACCCAAGTAGCTCGTACATCTCCGCGTCCGTCATATCGGGATCTTTTGAAAGCAGTTTTTCCCTTCTGTCGTCTGTCAGTTCCCGCTGCTCTCCCGGTGTTGTCGCATGGACAATTACCTGATACGGAGATACCACTACATCTTCAAGCGTAATATTCCCCTTTTTCTCACCCACCTCGATTGTTTTTACATCCGTATTATTTACCGCAAACACAATAGCAATATTCCAGCTGCCATCCGTCCAGTGGGATGCCGATATTTCCCCGCCGTCGAGCATCCTGTCATCATCATAACCAAGACCGTTTATATTTAAATTTAGCTCGCCGCTGCCTGTCTGCTTCTCTGCAAGATCTATCTTTAGCATGCCTGCAAATGTATGGCTATCGATTACCTCCCCATCAAACGTATTTCTAAGCAATTCAGGTGAACCTCCATCCACACTCCATGTTCCATCTATATAAAACCCTGCAGCTGTACGGTTATCTGCAACCTTCATGCCTGTATAATGTTTTGGAATATGCGTAAAATCCGCATCTTCTGATTCAATATTTACTGTAAGGAATATCGAATAGCCATCACAATAGGCTTCTGATACAGTCAATGTGATTCCTTTATCAGATACGATGTAGTCCGATGTATCCAGATTCCCCGCAGAATCCTCATTTGTCAGGACCGTTTTCTTATCCGTATAGTCTCCGGAATAAATGGCGTCATCCTCAACTCTTTCAAATATTTTTCCAATCAATGGAATCTTTGCTGCAAGTACCGGGTTAAAATATCCGAATCCGCCAATTCCAATAACCGCCGCAGCCACTACAGCAGCAACACATTTGCCTATTTTTCCAAATTTACTCATTTTACCTTTCCTCCTTTTATGTATCCGAATTTCGTTGTCACTTATTTCAGGAGCAAGGGCTTGCTTTAAGATTTGATCCAATTTTTCATCCGTCATATCCTATCGCCTCCAATTTTTCCTTTAGCTGTTTCTTTGCTTTCCGCATCCGACTTTTGACGGTTCCTTCCGGCAGTCCAAGAATCTTAGATACCTCATTTATCTGCATATCTGCTGAATAATACAGATAAATTGGTAATCTGTATTTCTCCGGCAAAGCTGCCACCAACTCCTGAATCATGTCTATCTCATTTTGCTTCAACATAATGTGTTCCGGCGAAAATTCAATATCATTTCCAGAAACTGCATATCTCTCTTCAGACATCTCATTCATACTGTCAATAGGAACCAACCTCATTCTGTTTGCATATTTTTTCTTCTTGTTCTTCCAAAGATAAATTGAGGTGGATAAAGCGTAACTCTTCGTATTCTGCATAGAGTCCAGTCTTTTCCTTTTCTCCAGCAGTTTGAGCATCGTGTCCTGATACAGTTCGTCTCCATCTTCCGCATCCCCGGCTGTCATCCGGCAAAACCGCAGAATATCTTTTCCAAACTTCAGGACAAACCGCTCGAATTCGTCATTATTCATAGCAGCCATCCTCCTTATTCTTTCAAGTCGTTTTATCGATATGCGACATGCAAAGATTTACCCTTGCAAATATATATTGTAACGACGCTGGAAAAAAGTTTTCAAATTCAGAAAACATTTTAACATTTTTATCGTTTAATGAAAACTACTGACCCGATAATCCATAAACACTGTGAGGAGAATAAAGACAAGGGAACGTATAAATAAAATCCAAACCTTCTATCAGAAAATGTCTTGAAAAAGCATTACGATAGAAAGTTTGGATATCTTAAAAATGAGATTTGCAGGAATATGTATAAATGGCTGTCTTTGACTCCCCCATACGAGGTAGTACATAATTAATAGTTATTATTACAGCTTTCATTTAAATATTTTTATCTTGTAGGCATTTGAAAGCCCACAAGTGCTTTATTTAAATAATCGTTAAAAGGTTTCATAATCTGAAAAAGTTTTACTGCTTTTACAAGAAATACCTCTGCATTTTTCACTTCCTCATCTTTTAACGGATATTCCAAATACCAGCTCTTAAATTTCAGGTAGTCAGCCTGAGGGTGCTCTTTCTCATATCCCGCAGGAACATTCTTTAATGTCGTTCCCTGCACAGTAAAATATTTTTCAAACTCCGGCTGATGGATAATCCTTTCCCATTCATTTCCGTTCCGGGAAATGTAATCCCGTATCATCGCTGTTGCATCCTTAAACATGTCTGCAAACAGTCCACCACCCAAAAAGGACTGATCTCCTGGCTTTATCATCAGATAATAGCCAACAGGGACAGGCAACTTTCCCTCCCGAGAAATATGCGCGCGGAACGCAGGATTATACGGGGATTTATCATGACTAAACCGGGTATCCCGAACCATCTTAAACGTAAGATCTTTTGGATTATTATGTAAAATACTGCTGTCAAACTTACCGATTTCAAGTATCAAAGTCTGCAAGAATTTTTCAAATTCCGTATTTGCTTTTTTATAATCGTCCTTGTTTGCATGATACCACTCACGGTTGTTATTGATACTTAATGCTGATAAATAGTCAAGCATAAACTGTGTGTTCATAATCTGTCATCTCCTTTACGATTTCTGGATAATGGAAAACTGCGTCGAATCTAAAAACTCCTGTATCAGACGTCTCGTGCGTTCGGGAGACTGATAGGGTTTGCAGAATGAAAAATCCTGCGACAAATCGTCAATATCCTCCATAGCATTTTTCACATCTATCATGGTCTGAACAGGGATTTCAGCAGCTGTCATATAATTAAGCTGCAACGGGTTTATCCTGTGGCTTTGTATGGCATAGTTTACTCTTTCTTTGCATCTACATCTGCCGCTGCCATATTCTCCGCAATATTCTCCTAAAAAGTCTGCCATTTTTTTGCGTATCCGGGAAAGCCGCTGTCTGTACGCTTCTGGGGTCATTTCCAGAATATCTCCCGCAATTCGGCTGTCAATTTTAAACATGGTGCCCAATATGAAAATACATCTGCTCTCCATATCGAGGCATTGGAGCATGACATTCGTACAGGACATTTTCAGTTCTTCTGCTAATATTTCTTTCTCCACATTCTGTGTTAAATCCGGCACGTCCTCTATTTTGGCGTTTTCTATGTCATTTCCATAATAATCAAAACTGAGCGGATAGTGGGCAAACATATGCTTTTTATAACCTAAATTCCGCAAAAAATTATAACGAGGCTAATGATTTTAGGCTTAA
>CAJUQZ010000124.1:0-7549 GCA_910588755.1 uncultured Lachnospiraceae bacterium
GCTGCACGCACCCGGCGCGGCGAGTAGTGGAGAAGGTCATTCCCCTACTCGATTGGACACGGGCACCCAAAGGAAATATGTCTTCCTCCCTATCTGTCTTGACAAAAATTTGTAGATATAGTATACTCAACTGTGTTAAGTGTATTAATACAGTTAAAGGAGAGATGGCAATGATTTTGATAGACCACAGGGACAGACGTCCGATATATGAACAGATCATTGAACGGTTTCAGCAAATGATCCTGTGCGGCGCGCTGCAGCCGGGGACACCCATGCCTTCTGTGCGAAGCCTTGCGATGGAGTTGTCATTAAATCCAAATACCATACAGCGCGCTTATCAGGAGCTAGAGCGCGCAGGGTATATCTATACCATGAAGGGAAAGGGTAGCTTTGTGAGCGAAACCGCGACGGCAGCTGAGAATAAGCGCCGGCAGTTGCAGGAGGAACTGCAGGTGTTTACCGACAAGGCGCTGCTTGCGGGCGTCTCTTCGCAGGAGCTGCAAACTATGCTTGACGAATGTGTGTTAAAGAGTAGCGTGCTGACAGACAGGACAAAGGAGGGAGATTATGATAAAAGCGGCCAATGTTAAGAAATTTTTTGGAGAGATTATGGCGGTAAACGATGTCACCGTGACAATCAACAACGGGGAAGTCTTTGGTCTGATCGGCACAAACGGCGCCGGGAAGAGCACTTTTCTACGCATGGTAAGTGGCGTGTTAAAGCCAGACAGTGGGACGATCCTTGTGGATGACAGGCCGGTGTACGAAAATCCTACGGTCAAGGCGGATATTTTTTATATATCAGACGATCAGTACTTTTTGTCCAATGCCACGCCGATGGATATGGCAGACTTTTACCAGGATTATTATACATCTTTTGACAAGGTGCGGTTTGGGGAGCTGCTTGGGGTCTTTCAGTTAAAGCCTGACAGAAGGATTCATACTTTCTCGAAAGGAATGAAAAAACAGCTCTCCGTGCTTCTTGGCATCTGTGCCAACACGAAGTATCTGTTGTGTGACGAGACTTTTGACGGGCTGGATCCTGTCATGCGCCAGGCTGTGAAGAGTGTCTTTGCGGGAGAGCTTGCCGGGAGGGATTTCACGCCGGTGATTGCGTCCCACAATCTGAGGGAGCTTGAGGATATCTGTGACTGTGTGGGGATTTTGCACCAGGGCGGCGTGCTGATGCAAAAGGATATAGAAGAGATGAAGTTAAGCATTCACAATATTCAGTGTGTATTCCAGAATGCACAGGATGAGCAGGCAGCACTGGCACGTCTGGAACTTGTCAGGGTTGAGCGGCGGGGGACGTTAAATATCATCACAGCGCGCGGACAGGCGCAGGAGATTATGCGCACGATTCATTCTTTTTCACCGATTTTTGCGGAAATACTGCCGCTTACGCTCGAGGAAATCTTTATCAGTGAAACGGAGGTAGTCGGATATGACATCAGGAAACTTATTTTTTAAGCTGGTCAGGCAGGACTGCAGAAGGAGAATGTGGTGTCCGGTTCTGATATTCATAGCATATTTTCTAGGCATGGAAGTGCACCTGCTCATGGAGCTTGGGAAGTATCTAAAGGAGGAGCAGTTTCAGAGAGCAGCGCTATATGTGACAGATTATTTCTTTGGCTGTGAGGCTAGTCTCATATCCATTGTCACCTGCGGGGCTGCTTTTTTGTGCGGGATCAGCGGATATGCCTATCTGCACGCAAAGACACAGCTTGACATGTATCACAGCCTGCCTGCTAGCAGGACACAACTTTTCTGGGCAAAATATGTGTCTGGAATATTGCAGTTTTTCATTCCTTTTGTGGTGCATACGCTGATTTGTGCAGGAATTGCTGCAAGCCGAGACATATTTACCACAAAAGCAGCTTTTGCCATGCTGTACTACATCGCACTGCAGCTGGTCGTGTTTGTGCTGGCATATGGTGTGACAGTGCTTGCAGTAATGTTGACTGGAAATATTATTATCAGCATACTGGGCACAGGGGTATTATTTTCTTACAGTACTATTTTGTCCGTGCTGTACTGGCTGTTAGCGGAACGTTTTTTCCAGACCTGTGTCATTTATGAAAACCGCGTTGACGCATGGTTCAGTGACAGCGAGAGGATCTGGTGTTTTTCGCCGCTCTCGATGCTGATACGGCTGTTTATTACCCCATATAACACAACGATGGAGGCAGCACAGAAGTTCTACAAATACGATGCTGGCTATGTGTGGATTCTGGCAGCGGCGGCAATCGTGTATAGCCTGGCAGCATATTTTATTTATCTCAAAAGAGCGTCCGAGGCGGCGGGAAGTGCCATTGCATTTCGCGTGGCGGAGCCTGTAATTAAGCCCATGATTGTCATACCGGCTGCTTTTTTTGCCGCGCTGTTTTTTGCAGAGTTGTCCGCTGATACGGCTTCGGATGGCTGGTTTCTGTTTGGGCTGATATTTAGCTTCGTCATATTCTCCGTCGCAATGGAAATCATCTTTCGTCTGAATCTGCGCAGTGCATTCATGCATAAGAAGCAGTTTTTGTTCAACGCGGCGTGCACGGCACTGCTCTTTGTTGTGTTGCGATATGATGTGATTGGTTTTGATACATATGTTCCATCAGATGCCCAGCTGCAAAGCTGCGCGATTTCAGTCCATGCGCTGATGCCGTTGTCGCAGAATATCCAGGTAAGCCCATATGGAGTCCACTTCCTGAACCCGGACGAATACCGCATGGCAAACATGGCTGTCCAGGGAAATCAAAGCGTCATGGAGCTTGCGAGGAAGGCCGCAAAGGAACAGATTGCATACCAGTATTTTGATTATTATGAAGGGATTGAGGAGGATCCTGTGTATATCGCGACGCTGGACAGACAGGCGCATTACCAGGCGATATCCTTTGGGTATCATCTCCTGGATGGAGAGACAGTCTACCGCAAGTACTACATTGATATGGCCGATGCCGATACGGTAAGGCTGCTTTCGGATATCTTTGCCGATCCGATGTATAAGATTGGATGCACACCACTCTTTAATGAAAATTGGGATATTGCGTTTGACGCGGTGCGGTGTGAGAACAATTATCGGGTAAAGGAGCTTCGCCTCACACCAGATATGCAGTCAAATTTGATTCAAACATACCAGAGGGAGTACCTGGACCTTTCGCTGGATACAGTCATGCATGTGATCCCTGTCGGCACACTTGATTTTATAATCAAAAACGGACACGCCCGCACGAGCTATTCCGGTGAGATGCTCGTATATCCGCAGTTTGAACAGACCATCGCACTGCTGCGGACGTATGGCTTTGATATGAATGAAAAACTGACAGCGGACGATGTGAAAGAGATCCGCGTGCAGAAAACATCCGAGGAGGAGGCAGTCGAGTATACAGATAAGGAAGAAATCCAGCAGATTCTTGACAATATAGTAAACGACGGTTATTCGTGGCAGATTGGCAGCTTTACCGACTATAGTGACAAGGACTATATTGTTAAGGTTATCTATCATACACAGGATAGTGTATCCTCCTACTATTGTTTTGTCAAAGGCCAAGTCCCTGATTTTGTAAAAATATCTAAAAAAAATAATTAACAAATAGCAGCTCTTGTGATAAAATATTTATATATGTTTTTCGTCAATAAAAAATTGATATAAATGTGTAATCAGGAGGAGAACAGGATGGCAGAAAAGAAATGTGTGGCCTATGTATCAACGTATACAATGGGTGACAAGCATGGCATTAAGATTTATGATGTCGATATGGAGCATGGACGTTTGAGCGAGAAAGGTGAGGTGCATATCACCAATTCCTCATATGTCACAATCTCACATAACAGGAAATATCTGTATGCGATCACGGATACCGGCGTTTCAAGCTATCGGATTTTGCCGGACGGGAATTTGGAGTTTGTGAATACAGCTTCCACGAACAGTATGAGGGGGTGCTATCTCTCGACGGACTATGAGGACAAGTTCCTGTTCTGCGCAGGCTATCATGACGGAAAGATCACCGTGCTGCACCTGGATTCTAGCACCGGCGCGGTAGACGCCATCACAGACGAGGTGTTTCACAGAGGGCTTGGGAGCATCGCGGAGAGGAGCTACAGACCGCATATCAGCTGCGTCAAGATGACAAGGGACAACAAATATCTGTGCGCGGCAGATCTGGGGATTGACTATGTCAATATTTATCGTCTTGACCACGAGAGAGGTGTGCTTAGACAGGTGGATATTATCCGGTGTGACATTGATTCTGCCCCGAGACATCTCAAATTTTCGGAGGATGGGCAGTTTCTGTATATCGTGAGTGAAATGAAGAACTGCATCGATGTGTACAAGTATTATGAGATGGACAATGTACCGTATTTTGACCTGGTGCAGACGATTCCGACTTCGGATAAATTTGAGGTGAAGGGCGTTGCGGCAAGCGCACTCAATATCTCTGATGATGGCCGGTATATCCTGACATCAACAGCCGGTGATAACTGTGTATCCCTGTTTCAGATCAACCAGGAAACTGGGGAACTGACCAGACTGTTTTACCTGCCTGTGAGTGGGGAGTATCCCAAGGACGCTGCGCTGTTCCCGGACAACAGGCATCTGGTAAGCTTAAATCACGAGTCCAACACGATGACCTTTTTCCGTGTGGATTACGAGAATAATTATATGGTCATGAATGGAAAGGAGTTGGAGATCAATCAGGCAAACTGTATTATTTTCCATGAACTTCCGCAATAAAAAAGTGGCGTAAGCCACTTTTTTACTTTTTGCACAGGGGTGCGTATGGAAATTAGCAGCTTTGCTGCACGCACCCCGCGCAGCGAATAGGGGAAAGTCTTCCCCTACTCGATTGGATTATAAAACTGTTTGATTTTATCCATTCTGGAGGTCATATTTTGCAAAAGCAGGTCAAGTACGGTGATGGCTGTCATGGATTCCACCACGACGACTGCTCTTGGGACGATGACCGGATCATGGCGGCCCCTGATCTGAACAGTTATATTTTCCCCGTTTTGGTTTACTGTTTCCTGTTTCTGGAAGATGGACGGTGTCGGTTTGAAGTGCGCGCGCAGTATGAGTTCGGATCCGTCGCTGATGCCACCTAGAATACCGCCCGCGTGGTTTGTGGTTTTTGTCACCTTTTGGTCTTGCATACGGAAGCTGTCATTGTTTGTGGAACCGTTTGTGACGGATACCTTTACGCCGTCGCCAATTTCAAATGCCTTGACCGCACCGATTGACAAGATGGCTTTTGCAAGAGTTGCATCCAATTTATCAAACACAGGTTCTCCAATTCCAGCGGGCATGCCACAGACACGGCAGGCGATGATGCCGCCGGCAGAGTCCATGTTTTCCATGCATTGTTTAAGATAGGCTTCCGCTCTCAGGGAAGCGTCCTTGTCGGGCAGGCCAGTCGGATTGGTCCGTGCCTCCTCAAGATCCAGCAGACTGATCGGACAGTCCGCATCGGGGATTGCAATGTCACCGATTGCCTGTGTGTAGGCTGTGACTGTGATACCAAGCTCCGCTAGCAGCTTTGAGGCGATAGCACCCGCTGCGACGCGCCCGATTGTCTCGCGTCCTGAGGAGCGCCCGCCGCCGCGATAATCTCTGAAACCGTATTTCTGGTCAAAGGTGTAATCCGCATGTCCGGGGCGGTAGTAGGAGGCAATATCGCTGTAGTCCGCGGACCGCTGTGCGGTGTTGCGCACGAGCATGGAGATGGGGGTGCCTGTAGTCCGATCCTCAAATATGCCGGACAGAATCTCCACACAGTCGGATTCCTTTCGCTGTGTCGCATAGCGGGAGGAACCGGGTTTTCTCCGGTCGAGAAATGCCTGGATATCCTCCGCACAAAGCTTCAGCCCGGCAGGGCAGCCGTCTACGACAACGCCGATGCCAGCTCCGTGGGATTCCCCCCAGGTAGTGATCTTAAAAATCGTTCCAAATGTTGAACCTGCCATGATTTTTTCCTTTCTTATATAAATATATAAATAATGCTTTACATCTCTCTTTCTTTATATATAGGTAATACTGTATAGACAACACTGTCAAAAAGGTTTAAAAAGTGTATTTTAGCAAGACGAACATTAACTAAAATTTCTGTAAACTTTTTTGCAAATAAAGGTTGCATTTATGCTCTATAACGTATAATATTATAATTGTAAATGGTACGAAAATCAAGATATAGTGTTTTTTATTTGTATTTTTGCAAAATATTGATGCAAAATAATGAACAGTGTGTTATGATGAAGTACGTATAGTGATGTCTATTGTGTATTGAATTACTTGAAAACAACCTTTGAAGAAAGACAATAAGAGGATGAGGCATAAATAAAATGAAAAGAACATGGAAAGACAATTTTATAGCAAAAATGCGGCAGCAGATTAAAAATCACAAAAGGCTGAAATTGCCAATCACAGTGGGCATGATATTGGTCACATTATTTTATGACATCAGTTTTTATCTTGTACACAATACAAAGCGCTTTGCAAGTGTACTGGTCATCTTGATCTTTTTTGCTGTCAGCAGCAGTTTTTCGTTTCCGGCAAAAGCAGATGGCATGGAACTAAGTTTTGAATCGGAGTGGGCCGAGATTCAGGACAGCTATGAATATGTTCCCACAACCTTTCATATCCAGGAGGAAAAGGTGCTCGACGATGACGATGTCATAGAGGGTTATGACAACGAAGAGCTCGATGTATCCGCAGATGAGATTGTCCAGTATTCGCTAGACGATATTTTGGAAGCGGGCGAGGCGAGCAAAGGAATTGGCAGTACATATTCACCAGCCACGTCTAAACTGTCAAAGGATGACTGGCAGCTGGTGCTTGTAAATAAACAGCATCCTATCCCGGAGGATTACACGGTCACGCTTGGCAGGATTAAGGGTTCCATGAAGTGTGATATCCGTATTATGGATGATTTGACAGACATGATGCAGGCGGCAAAGAGGGATGGTATCAACCTGGTCGTCTGTTCCCCATACAGGGATTACAACAGGCAGACAGTCCTGTTTGATCGAAAAATTGACTATTATATGGACGAGGGACATTCTTATATGGATGCGTACAAGCTTGCCTCCATGACCGTGACAGTTCCTGGCGCAAGTGAGCATCAGATTGGGTTGGCCCTTGATATCGTCAGTACGACATATTCGTGGCTTGAGATTAGCTTTGGCGAGACAACAGCGGGCAAATGGCTCAAGGAACACTGTGATGAGTATGGATTTATTCTCAGATACCCAGAGGGAAAAGAATATATTACAGGCATTCAGTATGAGCCGTGGCATTTCCGCTATGTCGGAAAGGAAGCGGCTGCCCAGATTATGGAGCGGGATATCACGCTTGAGGAGTTTATCGAGGAATTGGAATAAGTCAGAAAATAACGTCTCTGGCTGTGTGCTGGAGCGTTATTTTGTGTGAAAGGAATTATTTTGAATGTATGAGATATTAAAGCAGGAAGGACGTGCTAAGCGCGCGCAGGTGACTACGGTACATGGCACGATACAGACACCGGTATTTATGAATGTAGGAACAGCAGCTGCCATTAAAGGGGCT
>CAJUQZ010000124.1:7559-12245 GCA_910588755.1 uncultured Lachnospiraceae bacterium
CAGGTAGAATTGTCAAACACCTATCATCTCCATGTCAGGACGGGAGATGAGACGATTAAAAAGCTCGGTGGACTACACAGATTTATGTCTTGGAATAGGCCAATCCTTACAGATTCCGGCGGATTTCAGGTCTTTTCGCTGGCAGGGCTTCGAAGGATTAAGGAGGAGGGCGTATATTTTAACTCCCACATAGACGGCAGAAAAATCTTTATGGGACCAGAGGAGAGCATGCAGATTCAATCCAATCTGGCATCTACAATTGCGATGGCTTTTGATGAGTGCCCGCCCAGCAAAGCAGACAGGCAGTACGTTACAGATTCGGTAGAACGCACAACGCGCTGGCTTCTGCGGTGCAAAGACGAAATGAAACGGCTTAATTCCAGAGAGGATACCATCAACAAGAACCAGCTGCTGTTTGGCATCAACCAGGGGGCTGTCTATGCCGATATCCGTATTGAACACGCAAAGAGGATTGCAGCGCTGGAGCTAGACGGCTATGCCATTGGTGGGCTGGCCGTGGGGGAGACGCACGAGGAGACGTATCATATCCTAGAAGAGACTGTACCTTATCTGCCCAAGGACAAGCCGACTTATCTGATGGGGGTTGGCACGCCGGCAAATATTTTGGAGGGCGTGGAGCGCGGCGTCGATTTTTTTGACTGCGTGTATCCGACCAGAAACGGGCGGCATGGCCATCTATATACCAACCAGGGTAAGATCAACCTTTTCAACGCAAAGTATGAGCTGGACGACAGGCCGATTGAGGAGGGGTGCCGTTGTCCGGCTTGCCAGAGATATTCACGGGCATATATCCGACATCTTTTAAAGGCAAAGGAGATGCTTGGCTTGCGGCTCTGTGTCCTGCACAATCTCTATTTCTATAATACGATGATGGCGGAAATCAGGGATGCGCTTGATGCGGGGACATTTGCGGCATACAAGAGACAAAAGCTCGAAGGTATGTTGTCTTTATAAATTTTTTACTTGAAGAAATAGGAAATTTTGTGTATGATATATACTATGTGTTTTAAATAAGGATAACCAAAGTTTTATATCAAGTTCGTTAGGAGGAATAACTGAATATGAATTTATTATTGACAGGTGCAGACCCGGCAGCGGCTGGGCAAGGTGCGGCAAGTATGATATCACTTGTTGTGATGCTGGTATTTTGGTTTGGTGTCATGTATTTTCTGATGATCCGTCCGCAGAGAAAGGAGCAGAAGAAGAAAGCCGCGCTTGTCAATTCGGTAGAGGTTGGCGATAGCATTTTAACGACGAGCGGGTTTTATGGAATTGTGATTGATGTCACCGACGAGGATGTCATCGTAGAGTTTGGCAATAACAAAAACTGCCGAATCCCGATGAAAAAAGCAGCAATTGAACAGGTTGAGAAGCCCGACAGTGAATAAGAGCAGCGTCAAAAATCTCCTGAGTTTTTCGGGAGATTTTTTTGAAGAAGCTTGTATTAGGCTATTTGTAAGTGGTGTTGGTAACAGAATTAATGGATTCTTATGCCACTTTGTGGCTTTGGTTGGACAATATTTACGGCAGATTTCATCTGTTGTAAATATAGTAGATTGTAGATTAAAGAAGGCTTAGAAATGACGAGGGGTACAAGAGAGAAGCACTTTATGGAAAGATACAAACTGTCAATCGCAAGCGCGATTGTAATAGTTGTAGGAAGCTGTATTTTGATACAGATTAAGGCTTCTGATACGCAAAAGGAGTATCAGACAGATTATATAGAAACGGTAAAAATGCAGCAGTCAGACCCGTTGGGTTTTGTCCATACAGGGGATATGACTGCTTTTCGCACGACTGCGGGCGCCGCGGACATACTAGACGCAGATCTGCTGCAGGCGGTCCAGCGCGCTACGGCAGGTGTTGCAAATATATTGGATCTGGAGCTGATGGTAGATGAACAGATCACGGCCATGCAGAACGAAGTAGAAGAAGAGAGTGAATATGCAAACCTGGCGATTGCAAAGGTAGACAACTATGTCAACGTCAGGAGTGCACCCAATACAGACAGTGAAGTGGTCGGCAAGATGTACGATGGATCCGTAGCGCAGATTCTTTCGGTAGCAGGAGAGAACGGTGAATGGTTTCAAGTCGTTTCGGGAAATGTCGAAGGATACATCAAGGCGGAATACTTCATCTATGGTGAGGATGCCGTCTCTGCGATAGACGATTATGTAACGCGGTATGTGGTAGTGCAGGCAGACCGGTTGAATGTTCGGGCGGAGCCTGATATTTCATCCGGCCGGATTGGATACATAGACAATGGGGAGCGCGTGAAGCTGATCGAGTGGGGCGACGAATGGTCAAAGGTGGACTATGCAGTGGAGCATACAGGATATGTGGCATCAGAGTATGTGACGGTCGCAGAGGAGTTTATCTATGCGAAGTCCATCGAGGAGGAACAGGCAGAGCTGGCGGCTTTACAGGAACTGCAGGCAAGAACACAGGCGTCGGAGGAGGCTGCGCCAGAGCGGGCGGTCGTAACCACACCGCCGCCGCAGACCAACTTTGCCACGGTATCAGAGCTTAGGGGGGCTATCGTGAACTATGCCATGCAGTATCTTGGAAACAGATATGTGCATGGCGGTCAGAGTCTTGCGTCAGGGACGGACTGCTCTGGCTTTACCTGCTATGTATACAAGGAGTTTGGATACAGCTTAAGCAGGACACCACAGGGGCAGTATACCTCGGCGGGAAGGGGAATCGATATGTCTGAGATAGAGCCGGGAGATGTCATCTGCTACAGCTCGAATGGTTCAACCTGTACACATGTGGGGCTCTATATCGGAAATGGGCAGATCATACACGCCGCCAATTCCAGGAAAGGTGTCATCATCAGCAACTATGATTATGATGGCATTATTCTGGGCGTGCGCAGTATTGTTGACTGATACTGTCAAAGGAGAGCACCCAGTTGCCAAGGAGCTCTTCGCTCCATTTCTGGAGACTGCCCAGATGAAAGGCGATACCTCCATAAGGGATAATACCGTGTGACTGCGCAAGCGCTTCTGTATAGTTTTCGAGAAGATATACGTTTTGGAGCCGTACAGGACTGCTAGAGTAGTGGCATACCAGCGGAACGATGCCAGTGTTTTCCTCAGAGATATTAACACCCTCTTCTGACACATGAAATGTCACCCACGCAAGTCCTTCCAGCATGCTTTTTGCGTTCTTCTGTGTTGACACGTAATTCCCAAGGGAGTAGTAGCAGAGTGCGCGGTTGCCATTGTCTGCCTCAATCCATGTAATAGGCTGTACGACATGCGGATGTGTGCCGATGATAAGATCGGCGCCGGCCTGTGTCATCTGCATGGCAAACTGTTCCTGATAGCTTGAGGGTGTTGTCGCATATTCTGTTCCCCAGTGCGGGCATACGACGACGATATCCGCCAGCGTGTCTGCCAGCGTGATGTCTGCCAGCACCTGTGGATTGATGGCCGTAAAGTCAATCATACGGCTTTTGTCGTTGACAGCGCAAAGCATGTCCATATAGCCTGCTATGGAGGAAGAAACGCTGGCACTGTTAGGACCATATGTATAATTGAGAAATGCAAAAGTACAGCCGTCAATTTCCAGAGTGGGTATAAGGTGCTGTGTCTGGTTTGCAAAGGGCTCATGCAGCCCAGCGACAAGGATTTCAGGGTGTGTCTTCCACAGCTCAAGGCAGTTTTGCATCCCGCTAAGACCCTGGTCAGCCGTGTGGTTTGTCGCCTGCAGTACGACATTAAAGCCCGCGTCTGCGATAGCGTCACTTACCTCCGAGGGAGAATTGAATTTGGGATAGCCGTGGAAGCCTAACTGGTTGCCACCAAAGATTGTCTCCTGGTTGATGATTTTGATATCCGCCATGTCTAATATGTCCCTGATACCATCAAACAGAAAATCATAATTTCTGGTGCCGTCAGCCTGTTTCCCAGTGTTCACGATTCCCATATGGAGCAGGTTGTCACCAATGGCCATCAGAGTAATATCATATTCATCAGACGGTTCAGGCGTTTCAGAAACTGTGTTCTCTATGATTTCTGAATTCATGACTGCGGATTCTGCAACATCTCCAATTTCCGATTCTCCAATTTCTGGTTCCCCGCTTTTTATTTCCCCAATTTCTGGTTCCAGATGCATTGATTCCCAGATTCCTGATTCCGCAACGGCTTCAGGGGATACAGCTTCCTCAGAAGCCATCAGATCTGCGCAGGTCCTCTGGCCAAACACCACGCAGGTGATGACAAACAGTGCGCCGATCAGTCCACCATAATAGTATTTGTGTCTTTTTTTCATAAGGATAATGACCTCGTTTTCTTTTTATGTGCATTTTATGGTCTATACGAAACGTGCAGGAAAAACCTGCCGCTTTACAGTATCATATTGATTATATTAAAATTAGGAGAAAATAGCAATCATATCTTTTTTTATGGTTCCTGTTGAAATTTTCTGTCGAATGTAATATTATTGAATATGTGTATATTTATTCACGGGCTGATTTGGAGATGTATCTCTATTAGCCAGGGAAAAGGAGATTGTGAGAATGAATCTGAATATTGTATGTATCCCCGGTGACGGGATTGGACCGGAAATTGTTGCCGAGGCGAAGAAAGTGCTTGACCGGGTCGCAGAAAAATATAACCATAACATTTCTTATAAAGATATTCTGATGGGGGGGGCGTC
>CAJUQZ010000124.1:12255-13691 GCA_910588755.1 uncultured Lachnospiraceae bacterium
CCATTGACGCGTGCGGGGAACCGCTCACGGACGAGGCGATCGCCACAGCAAAAGCCGCAGACGCGGTGCTGATGGGGTCGATTGGCGGAAATACGTCCACTTCGCCGTGGTACAAGCTGCCGCCGCAGCTGCGGCCAGAAGCAGGACTTTTAAGGCTTAGAAAGGAATTGAACCTGTTTGCAAATCTAAGGCCGGCATATTTATATGAAGAATTAAAGGAAGCATGTCCCTTGAGGGACGATATCATAGGCAGCGGTTTTGACATGATGATTATGCGCGAGCTCACGGGTGGACTTTACTTTGGGGAGCGTAGCACCAAAAAAACGGATGGTATCATCACGGCAGTGGACACCCTTACATACACAGAAAAAGAGATCCGGCGCATTGCAATAAAAGGCTTTGACATCGCGATGAAGCGCAGGAAAAAAGTGACAAGCGTCGATAAGGCGAACGTACTCGACTCCTCCAGACTCTGGCGTAAAGTGGTCGAGGAGGTGGCGCTGGATTATCCGGAGGTCACTTTGGAACACATGCTGGTTGACAACTGCGCGATGCAGCTTGTGAAGGACCCAAAGCAGTTTGATGTGATTTTAACTGAAAATATGTTCGGCGATATTCTTTCCGATGAGGCAAGCATGGTTACGGGCTCCATCGGTATGCTCTCGTCAGCCAGTCTGAATGACACAAAATTCGGACTCTATGAGCCAAGCGGTGGTTCGGCACCGGATATCGCCGGAAAAGGCATCGCAAACCCGATCGCGACGATCTTAAGCGCAGCGATGATGCTTCGCTATTCCTTTGATCTGGACAAAGAGGCACAGGCTATAGAAGATGCCGTCAAGAAGGTGCTCGCAGACGGATTCCGCACGATCGACATTATGCCGCAGGAGGAGCACAGACGGGCCGAAGTGAAACAGGTCGGCACGGCGATGATGGGAGACCTGGTTGCAGACAGGGTATGAGATCCAGATAAGATATAAGAACCATAATGTGAATCAATTGGAGGATAGATGATAATGAGAAGTGATAATGTAAAGAAAGGAATGCAGCAGGCGCCCCACAGGAGCCTGTTCAATGCACTGGGATTTACAGAGGAGGAGATGCAAAAGCCTATGGTCGGGATTGTCAGCTCCTACAATGAGATTGTGCCAGGTCATATGAATCTTGATAAGATTGTCAATGCAGTGAAACTTGGTGTTGCGGAGGCGGGCGGTGTGCCTGTGGTATTTCCTGCGATTGCGGTTTGTGATGGCATTGCGATGGGGCATATTGGCATGAAGTATTCTCTCGTCACAAGGGATCTGATCGCGGATTCTACAGAGTGCATGGCATTAGCACACCAGTTCGACGCATTGGTTATGGTGCCAAACTGTGACAAGAATGTTCCGGGGCTTTTGATGGCAGCTGCCCGTATCAATGTACCGACAGTGTTTGTG
>CAJUQZ010000125.1 GCA_910588755.1 uncultured Lachnospiraceae bacterium
ACTGCTCACTCTGTTCTCCCCAGCTCTGCTGGGGGCTTAATGGACTTTCAGTTAATATCAACCGCGAATGACTCAATATCAGAATCCCCACCGGAAACCGCAACATCCTCCGGCGTAGATATATTGACTATGCGCCCTTTCTTATCAAAATAAAAATCATAGACAACGTCCTGTTCAAACCGGATGCCAAACACATGTTCAACAATCTGATCCAGCTCCTCTTTAAACGCATCAAAGTCATCAGCATACGCCATCTGATAATTCGTCAAATAATCCATATAGAAATCACTTTCAAGGAAGCTGTCCCGCATCTCCTCCACAGCCTCATTGTACACTTCCCTGTCTATCGTAACCCGCACACCGCTATATTCGGCAGTGATGCCATCGAAAGTGAACTCTCTTTTCTGCCTGAGCGCTTCAATCTCCATGAAATCTGTATCCACTCCGGACTTTCTTTGGAAAATTTCCAAAAAACCATTCCCCGCGCCAGATTCCCCACTGTCTTCCTTCCGGCTTACATCCTCGAACAATGTCAGTGCATAATCTTCTGGTAATGTTTCATCCAGAAAGGAGGACCATGCAGAATTGTTAAAATCATTTCCTAAGTTGGTCAGTTCAATACTGTACACCTCGTCCTCAAAAACCATTGGAACACTAAAATATAATGTATTGTCCACCTCAACTATATTTGCCACATTCATACTAAAGCCGTATGCGCCGACATCCACTCCGTACTCTGCCATCTTGTTACCATAATCCGTCACGCCATCTAGTTTAATCGCAACATTGGTGATGCTGCTTGTCGAATTGGGATCTGTGAAGGAAAAATCAAAATTGGTATGCACAGGCTGCGTCACGATTCTTTCGTTAAGTTTGGTCCACCCTATACTTTCTGCAATTTTGCTCTGATACGCCTCCATCTCCTTTTCCATGTTCTGTATTCCCATTGCGAGCTGTTTTTGCGGATTGCCGCCCAAAAACGACCGCACTGCGAGTACACCAATCGCAATGACAATAACCACTGCGGCCGCACAGAGAATACCCACAATGATCCCTGCACCGTTCTTCCTTGGCTTTCCTGCCGGTGCACCCTGAACCGGGGGTGGAACCTGCATCGGCCCAAATCCCATCGGATTCATGCCGGGCTGTCCGTTACCAGGCTGTACCTGCGGCGGCACGGGTGATGACTGCCATGATGGCGGCACGGGTGTTCCTGGCTGCTGTGCTGGCATTGCTCCCTGTGGCGGCATCGGTGCCCCAGGCTGCTGTACTGGCGAAACTCCGTATGGCGGAACTGGTGTTCCAGATGATAGCACCGGTGTTCCTGGCTGCTGTACTGACATCTCCTGTTCTGCTGATTTCGTCAGTTGCACTGGTACTGTCGCTCCCTGTGGCGGCACTGATGTTCCAGGCTGCTGCACTGGCATCGCTCCCTGTGGTGACACCAGTTCTAACGGTTTGGTCAACTGTACTGGCACTGCTCCCTGTGATTGCACCGGCAGCCCAGACTGCTGTTCTGGCACTGTTCCTTGTGTCTGTACGGGTATCGTTCCCTGTGTTGGTGCCTGTCCTGACGACTTCGCCAGCTGAACAGGCATCACTCCCTGCGGTGCCTGTTCTGACGGTTTAGCCAGCCCCACCGGTTCCGATCCGCCGCCATACACGGACGAATACCCGCCGTCCGGCGTCTGCCGCTGGGGCTCTGCACCGTACAGCATACTTCCGCTGCCAGAATTGTCTATAGTAGTCTCTAATTTATTGTTTTCTTCCACTTTTTTACTCCTTTATCTCATTCAGTAACGCTTCCCCCCGCAAAGTCCTGTCAATCTCTTTGCTCACTCCCCTATTCAGGGCATATACCCTGTCGCACAATTCCAAATCAATCTCATCATGTGTCGCCAGAAGAACCGTGCCGCCCATCTGCTTGTACATGCATAGATACTTCCTGATATCCGCCTTTCCCGGCAGATCCAGCGCTGCATCCGGCTCGTCAAGTATCAAGATGGGTGGATTTCCCGCCAGCGCACAGCCTATGCTCACACGCTTTTTCATACCGCCCGAGAGTTTTCCCGCCTTCATGCGGCACAGCTGATCGACGCCAAGCGCCCTTAGAAAACCCTGTTCAAGCGACTGCCGCAGCAATCCCGTATCCTGATACCACAGACGCAGATTGTCCATCACGCTAAGCTCCGGTATCAGGTTGCTCTCCTGCGGCACATACCCTGCATAGCTGATAAAAGGCTGCCTGCCATGCGCGCGATTTCCGTCAAAATAAATATCCCCCCTGTCTGCCTTTCTAAGCCCGGCAAGGATATTCAAAAGTGTTGACTTTCCACAGCCATTTGTCCCTACGATGCCCACACACTGTCCAGCACCGGCCACAAGATTTACCCCACAGAGCACTTTTTTCCTTCCATATGAGCTTGCAATATCCACTGCCTGTAAGCGCTCCACTTTATGCCTCCATCTCTTAATTCTATATGTAATATGCTATATATCCCGTACATTATTGTATTCCTATTTCAAGTGACCAACCTGCCCTGCTCTTTGCGCGGCGCTATCCTAATTTGACAGAATCTGCTTTTCCAGATCCTCAAAATTCATCTGTGAGTAGGCTGTATCTAGATCCTTATTATTCCACGTGGAACCTGTCTTTTTCCCACCGCTTAACCTAGTCGGTTCATTGTACCCGTTTTTCAGGATTGTCAGCGCATACCCGACCTTGTTCTCCACCTGCTTTTTGAGCGTGTAGGACAGAATCTCAACGAGTTGTTCGTGCGTGCGGTCATTGGCGTTTGCGGTGCGCAGGATATCCTTTGCCTCCTTGAGCGAACAGTCAAACAGATCGATTACCTCCTGCTCCTCCGCCGTGGCGATGACGGACTCCCCGTTTTTCTCGATCGTCTCATACTCGACGATGGTGCGGTTTCGCTTCACCCGCGTCACCTTGAACCGGACGGCGCTGATGCCTGTCTGGCCGCTTGGCATTTTCTCGTGAATCAGCTCGTATTCAAACGCAATGTCCGTGTTGCCGTTGATCTCCTCGTAGGGCTTGTCGAGAATCTCGCGCTTGACATTGCCGTTCGCATAAGAGTCCGGTATCTTCATCATCTTGCGCAGCTCGTCAAAGGCGATCACGAAAACGCCGCCGTTAAAGGTCTCCTTGTCCTTCAGCAGATAATAGAGCCTCTTTGAATATTTCTTGGTGAGATTCAGCGGGTACTCAATCCGATAGTACGCTCCCTGCTTGGCGGACATGATCATTTCCTTCACCTCTGGATGCAGGTCGAGCACGATCTTGCTCCGCCCCTCGTCGCCGCGCTTTTTCTGATATTTGATCTTGCTAAACCAAGGATAGTAGATATCGGTTCCCTCGTCCTCTTTCAGGCGAAAGCCCAGCCCCTCAAATTTTTTCACTGCCTTTTGCAGATAATTGTACGCGTTGGACTCGTCCTGGAGGTTGTAGAGATGCTTCACGTCGTTGATGTTAATCTCATAGCGCGTGTTCTCCTCCGTGTCGTCCCCCTCACCGACAATTCCTAGCAATATGTCCAGGATATCGTTCTGCCTTCTGTCCAGATCATATCTGGCTTCAATGATGGTCTGGGGCCGGAATGCCACCTCAGTACCGCCTCTTTTTTTCTTACGATTCATTCCATAACCTCTTTCGCAACCTTACCGTCACAACCTTGTCACTGTATTGATCCTACAGCAAACTTTTTATCGTATAAATGCTATATTAATCTAAATTCAGGTTTTGTGCAAGTCATTCATCGGATATTCTGCAATTTTCCTGTATTTTCCCATAGCGCACCCGCTCATATTCCCTGTGGAGTTGCTGCATCTGCACGTCATCTAAGAGTCCTGCTCTCTCCTCGATCTCTGTCGGGGATTCATATGGCGCCGGTCTTTCCTTTCGGTGCCTTCGTATCGTCCTGCGGTACTGCCGCCGGATGCGCGCCGCCTCACTCTCTGCGCCGCAACGTCCTCTCCTGGATAAAAAAACCTCTTTTGGATGAAAAAGGTCGTCCTCAATCTCCTCGACAAGGTCGCCATTCTCGTCGCTGCTGCTGCGAAAATCCCGGAGCACCTGACGAATCAGGAGTATCACGCCGCCCAAAAAGACCAGTACACACACTGCCCCGAGCACAAAGAATACAGCGTAGACAATCTTCGACGGCTCCGGCGCTGGTTTCCCGTCGTTCAAAATCGTCATCCAGTCCGGCCCGCCCGCTGCTGCTGGTGACTGAAATCCTGTGTCGTTTTCATATTCATATGGAACAGGCACAATGCCGGAAAACCATTCCCTGATATCCGTGTACTGCCGCTGTCCTGCAAGAAGGATCGCGGGCAGCATTCCCAGAAGAAGAAAAAGCGCAAAGATCAGAAGCAAACACAGACTCACCCCGTACAAGCGCCGTCTGGAAATCCCCTTTGTGCGCCTGTTTATCTCCAGATAGTTTTTCGTCGCGCCAAAATATTCGTAAGCCAGCGCAAGAAATGTATATACAATGGCACTGTAAAACGAGATGTCGCACAAAGGTTCTGCATTGAGCAGAAAACCGAGCAGATAAAACACGACAAAATACCACACCAGCGACAGCGAAGGACGCTCCAGAACACTGACATACTCGGCTGCAAGCGGTTCCTCCCGCCGCTGTCTTGCCGCCTTCACCCTGTCCGCAAAGCGCTTTATGACCAAAAAAATCGTCTCCACAAGCATTCCCGCAAGATAGCAATACGCATACCCCGCAAGCCCTCCGCCCCGATCTGTCATAAAAACAATCGCATACGCAGCAGCGCCGACACACACAAGGAGCAGGACACCTGACAGAAAATAGAGAATCACACTCCGAAGCCGCCCCGCCGCAAGCCCTGTGACGACAACAGGCACTGCAGCCAACAGGCATTTGAGATACAATACTGCCGTGCCTGCAGGATCGGACCAACCTGTCACCGCATAGACCAGCGGAACAAACAGCGCAAGGAGGAGTGTCACATGCAGATATTCCATCGCTTTTTGCCCCTTTTTCTGTATCATGTCCGCTCCACCTCCCTAACCAGTACCTGAATGTTATCCCTGCTTTGCAAAACCGCCTCTTTTGATGCAGTCTGCCTCTCTCCCCTGTATACTGGCACAATCACAAGCGCCTGATGCGCTTTAACACAGGCCCGGATGCCAGCCAGAAGGTCTTCATCCAGATTCTTGGTGACAAACACAAGGAGCGTATCCTCCGAAAGCGGATTTTTCTGGAATACTCCGCCAAAAAGTCCTCCTACAAACTCCCCGAAACCCTCTGCGCCGTCCTCCCTGTCATACGCTGCAAGCATGCGCTCTAACGCAACGTGCTCTCCCCTGTTGTCCGCCAGCCGGTATACCTTGTTACCCTTACCATTAAATGCAAAACCCACCTCTATATTCTGCCGTATCAGCCTGCGCACCATCGTTGCCGCCAGGGCGATGCTCTCCTCCACAAGCGCCTCGTATTTCAGAATACCAGTATCCGCAACATCCAAAAAAATCATCGCTTTCTGGGAGCGCACCGAATCAAATGTGTTAACCATAAGGCTTCCTGTCCTTGCACTCGCCTTCCAGTTAATCGTTTTCATGGGATCAAGTATGGTATAATCCCGGATTGCGCGGAATACAAGCGGATCCTCATACAGCCGCGTTGCGCACTGCAGCGTTCCCAGAATGCACTCGCATATGGTCATAACTTCTGACACATCTGTCATTTTGGGATACACGTAAAGCTCGGCATGCGTCGCAACCGCCCTGCTGTAGCGCTTCCTGTACAGCAGGGTATGTGTCGTGATATCCACATCACCTGCCAGATATCTGCCACGCTTCGTACACTTTACCGGAATCTCCCTGGTAATCTTCTGCATGCCAAGCACTGAAAAAATATCCCTTTTATATAAGTAGTCACTGACATTCGTATTCTCAACACCGGCAAAATCGAGCTCTTTTCTCGTGTGAAAGCCCACCTCAAGCACGGGAACCGGCATACGCTTGCGGTTCTCGATCACCTCATAGAGCTTTGTCTCCTGCCCGGCATACACTGCATCTGTCTCAAACCACAGCTGCACCGTGACCTCACGCGCCCACTGATATCTGTAATACAATTCCCACAGGGCGCTGACAAACAACATGCCTAGCAATAAAACAAGTATCATCTTCTTACCATCTTCTTATCATCTCCTGGCTTTCCAATCCTCTGTCGGCAGTTCGATGCGGCCTAGAATCCCCGTGACCACTGATGCCTTCTGTATATCGTCAAACTCCCCGATCAGGCGGTGGCAGAGCACGTCGTGCGCCACCTCCTTGATATCCTCCGGCACGACAAAGTCCCGTCCCTGCACCAGCGCGTAACCCTGTGAAGCGCGCAGCAGGGCCAGTGTCCCCCTGGGGCTTACACCCGTCCTGTTCTTTCTAGTCGCCTGCACCAGCGCCACGATGTAATTGCGCAGGTCCCCATGCACATACACGTTACGGCATGTCTCCTGCAGCGCCCTGATCTCGCCTGCACTGCACACCGCATCGAGCCCGGCAAGTGGCTCCGCGCTGATAAAACGATCGATCATCTCCCGCTCCTGCGCTTCGCTTAGGCTCCCCATATGAATCTTCATGATAAAGCGGTCCAGCTGTGCCTCCGGTAGCGGAAAGCAGCCGATTGTCTCCACCGGATTCTGCGTGGCAATGACAAAAAACGGCGCCTCTAGCATTCGCGTCTCCCCATCCACTGTCACCTGCCCCTCCGCCATGCACTCGAGCAGGCTCGACTGGGTTCTCGGCGTAGCGCGGTTTATCTCGTCCGCCAGCAAGATATTGGTAAAGACCGGTCCTTCCTGAAATGTAAATACTCCTTTTTGCTGGTTAAAAAATGACAGTCCTGTCACATCGCTTGGGAGCAAGTCCGGCGTAAACTGCACCCTCTCAAACTGACAGTCCATCGACCTTGCCAGCGCCCGCGCAAGCACCGTCTTGCCTGTTCCCGGAACGTCCTCTAGCAACACATGTCCGCCCGCTGCCAGCGCTGCTAGCAGCCGTCTAGTCACCTCCTTTTTCCCGATCATCACTTTTTCGATATTCTCCTCGATTCTCGCTAGAATATTGTTGTTTTCCATATAATACCTCATCTAAGTATCATTCCATAACCGCGTATAACCGACACTATTCTTTCGTAATGCCGGTTATACTTTCATGTTCCGTATTCTATTTTACTGGTTTTTCAGATCTTTGGCAAGCTCATAGATGGACTCAAATATTCCCCGGCAGGTTTCGACCTGCTCAACCGTAATATTAGAATTTTCCAGCCCTTCATTTGAGGAGGCCGCAACCTGCTCACTGGCCGCCGAAAGCTGCGAGATATTGTCATAGATGCTGTTGGAGAGCTTTCTTGTCTGCTCCATGCACGCCTTTACTTCGTTGATATTGTTGGAGAGCAGCTCTACCTCCTTCGACACTCCGTCAAATTTCTCCTTCGTCTCCTGGATCAGTTCGTTCTGTCTTATGACAGAGCTGACTGCCGTCTCAATACTCTCATTTGCAAGCCTTGTGTCAGAATTGAGCTCATGGATAATATTTGTAATATTGTTGGACGCCTCCTTGGTATCCTCCGAGAGTTGCCGAATCTCCTCAGCCACAACAGAGAAGCCCCGCCCGGCCTCTCCGGCCCTTGCTGCCTCGATGGAAGCGTTGAGTGCCAGCAGGTTTGTCTGGCT
Source organism: uncultured Lachnospiraceae bacterium (assembly GCA_910588755.1). Lineage (GTDB taxonomy): Bacteria > Bacillota > Clostridia > Lachnospirales > Lachnospiraceae > COE1. The sequence continues at coordinate 7,726 of CAJUQZ010000125.1, forward strand.
CGAAATGCTTATAATCGTATCCACAAAGCTGCCCACCTTCTGCACCTTCGCCGTCAGCTCCGTGATGACATCCTCCACTACTTTACTGCTGCTGCTGACATTATCCGCCTGTCTCCCAAGCTCCTGAACGGAAGTTGCACCTCCGTCAACCGTGGTGTTTACGCGCTCTGACGCTGCGATCATGGACTCTGTCGCATCGCCCGCCGCATCGGCCTGCGCTAAGATCTCTCCGCAAATTGACGCCTCCTCCTGGATCGCCTCCGCGGTACTCTCCGTGCTACCCGCTATATTTTCCATCGATGTATGGCTGTTTTTCAAGCTCTCTGTCAGTGTGCCAAACCGCTCCATCGCCTCGCCAAAATGCTTGATGATATTGTCAGCAACCATGACCATGACCGCGTTGCTCGCCTCCTGCTTCTTCGCCGCCTCCATGATCACACCTGTGTTCTCCTCGTTAAAGGTTACCAAAAGCTTTGTGATCTTGATAGAAGCGAATGCCATCAGCAGGCAGACCAGCAGGTTTAACACGATCGCCTCCACATTTGGACCGCTAAGCTGGTCCAAATGCATCAGCATCCTGATCACATTTACACCAACAATGACACTGTTCCCCCATATCACCAGACGAATATTGAGGTATACCATACTCGCAATCAGTATCGGATATGCATAGATACTTGTCCCCTCCGCGGTGCCCACAAGCCGGAACACAGCATAGACAAAAGCCCCTGCTGCCATCATGCAGATACCACAGATTTTCAGCCCTCTCTTTGCAAAAAACAAAGCAAACACAACAACCAGCCCGGCCAGCGCAGCAGCCATCTCCACATATGTATGCCAGCCCGCTGAACTTGACCCCGTCAAAACAAGTGCCCCCATCGCCAGCAACAGATACCCCATAATCAACACCATCACAGGAAACACAACTTGATCTGCACGTCTATACTGTTCTTTTGTCATCCTTCTCTCTCCTTTGTACAAATATTGTATCATATACTGTTTTTACATGAATACAATACCATTATAGTACAAAACGAAATAATTGTATAGAAAAAAATTTATCAAAATTTTGAATATTTTTAATGCATTTCACTCTTTTTTTGTAATTTCACTTCTGTTTTGTCTAAAATTTAACTTATATAATTATCTATTTTTACCAATATAGGACAATATCATCGCCACCAGCGTTATGATACTATAAACCCAGATCCCTCTATTACCCAATACCTCTGCAAGCGTCTCTTTTTTGAAGAGTCCCTGCTTTTGGTCAATAACAATGTGTTTTCTGCGGACCACAAACAAGACAATGCCGACCACACCCAAAAGCATCAGCAGCATGGCGTAAATCCCAGCTGCCACCTCAGAGCGCATTTGCAGGCCCTGTAATATAACGCTGCCAAAGAGATTTGACGCCGCATGCAGGAGGACCACCTGCATAAAATCTCCTGTCTGTACCATCACATATGACCAAACCAGCCCCAGTATAAAGGTATAGACCACCTGCGGCACTCCCAGCGATACGCCATACACAACCGCAAAGCAAAGGGAGGAGGCAAGCATATAAAATCCCTCACCGTGCCACAGCAGCCTGTCCGCAAACATCCTCCGGAAAACCGCCTCCTCCATCACGGGATTAAAGACCAGCAGCAAAAAGAGCATCCCCGGCGACAGCGCGCCAATTCCCTCCTGTGGTATCCCACCCCCTAAGACTGCCAACACGTTCACAAATACCACCATGATCAATATGGCGCTAAACTGAAGGAGAACGCACATAAACATTGTTTTCGCCGGCAGCTTCTTTTTCTCCCTACGCTGTACCCGCGTCCCCCTAGTCATACAGACAAACGCGCCAAGTCCTGGTCCATACAGGCAAAACAACCCCAGAAGCGACTGCACGCCTTCCGAAACCGGCAGTCGCCCGCGCAGAAAAATAATGTATATCCAGTATATGCCAAACATTGCAGCAATCCCAAGTGCCGTCCGCTCCAGATCTCTTTTGCGTGCGGACGCTATATCTGTCTGATTCATTCTATCATTTGTCATATTCGTGCTCCTTCCTATTCTGATAATCCCTCAACTTCCCTGTGTACTTCCTGCCCCTCACCCAATGCTCAATCTCAAATAAAGAAACCGAGAGGAGCCCGCACACGACAAACAAACCAGCAAGCTTTAAATAATCCCCCAGCGCCATCCCAGGAACCCACTGAAAACCGGCTGCAAAAGCATACGTCGCAGCTGCAAATGGAATGATAAAAACACACACGCGCTTAGAGTACGCCGTCCTCTTAAAAATACACCTGCCAAATGCCACCTCCATCAAAAAACCACCCACAACAGCCAGCAGCGCAAGCTCTAAAAGACGCGCCACCGGAACCAGCTCCACGCCTTTTGCGCAGCCAATGGCCGTGAAACACACCAGCATGACCGTGTAGGTTCTTGCAAACTGCATCGGAACATTCTTAATAAATGTTATCATAGCCTTCTCCCTCCTATTCCCAGCTTTTCCTTTAACATTGGGGCGTATTGGCGGGAGATATATAGCTTCTCCCCGTTCTCCATCGTGGCAAGAATCTTTCCGCCAAAATCAGGTTTCAGGGAATGTATCTTATACAGATTAACAATACAGGATTTTGATATTCTCATAAAATCCAGCGCCTGATACTTTTCCTCGATCTCATACAGGCGCAGGTCCAGCTCATATACATGGTCCTGCGTGTAGCAGAAAGTCCTCCTGTCTACCGCCTCAATATACAGCACAGTACTGATGTTCAGATGATAGCGCTTTCCCTCCGCACTTGCCAACAAACTGTTTCTGGCATCGTCCATGTGCTCTAGATACGCGATCAGTTTCTCAATATCCGCGTCCCTTTCCCTGCAGGCAATCGTAATTCTGGTCTCTTTGATGTGTTCGTCCTCTATCAGTTCTAACAACATATCTGTGTCTCCTTTCCAACCACCATTATAGCAGCTATCCTCCCTGCATCAAGTACACACTGCGTAAGCTGCGTATAACGTGACATAAGTCGTAAAAAACTATGCACAACTCACTATTGAAAACTTTGCCCATATTTTGTAAACTATAATTAAAGAAGGGAGATTATTCTATGAAAAAAACAATGAGCCAGACCTTACTCACATTAATCTTAAATGGTATTTCCATCCTGTCACTGATCTTTATGACGCTGTGTCTGTATTCATACCGAAATGTGAATACAAAGCTCAACCAGGCCAACGCGGAGCGGTTTGACCTGACCTACAACGCAAACCGGTTCATGAACGGCTCCTCCTACCTGACAAACGAGGTGCGCGCGTTTGCCTCAACCGGCCGCCAGGAACATTTCGACAATTACTGGAATGAGGTCAATACCCTGCAAAACCGCGACAAGGGCGTCGCTGCGATGCAGGCAATCGGCATCACAGCCGCAGAACAGAAAATGATTGATGACATGTATGCACTCTCCAACCAGCTCGTCCCCTTAGAGGACGAAGCCATGAAAAACGTGCAGGACGGAAAGCGGGCCGCGGCCATAGAGTACGTATACGGCGAAGCTTACAATGCGTCCATCGCCCAGATCAACACGTTAAAAGAACAATTTTTAGCCACGTTGGAAAAACGGACCTCAGAGCAGATCAACAATCTCGAGCAGGCATCTAACCAAATCCGGATACGCATGATCCTGGCGCTCGTCCTGGTCGAAATCATGCTGCTGTTCAATATCCTGCTCGTGCGGCTCAAAGTGCTGCGCCCTGTAATGACCATCAAAAAACAGATGGCGGAAATCTCACAGGGAAATCTTTCCGCGGAGTTTGCGCTGACGCCCGACACCTCCGAGATCGGCTCGCTCGTTGCATCCATCCACGAGACGAAGCGCGAACTGAAAAAATATATCAGCGACATCGACACCACGCTGACACAGATGGCCCACGGCAACATGGACCAGACCACAGGAAATGATTACCGCGGCGAATTTCTCCCGATCCAGCGCGCGCTAGGACAGATCCTGGATTCACTCAACAGCGCCCTGTCGCAGATCAACCAGACCTCCGAGCGTGTTTCCGGGGAGTCTGACAGGATGTCCACCAGCGCACAGAGCTTAGCGGACGGCGCAACAGAGCAGGCCGCTGCAGTCGAGGAACTCTCGGCCAGTATCCTAGAAATATCCAAACAGGTGAACAGCACGTCGGAGGATGCGAACAATGCCAACAAAGCATCAGAGGAGGCGATGACGCATCTGATGCTCTGCAATGAAAAGATGGAGGCCCTGCGTGTGGCGATTGAAGATATTTCAAATTCTTCTCGCCAGATTGGCGGCATCACAAAGACCATACAAGATATTTCCCTCCAGACCAATATTCTTGCGCTAAACGCCTCTGTGGAGGCTGCGCGCGCCGGGGAGGCTGGGAAAGGTTTCGCGGTTGTGGCTGGCGAGGTACAGAGTCTTGCGAACAAAAGTTCTGAGTCCGCCAAAAATATTTCAGAGCTGATCGAAAAATCAATCAAACAGGTGCAGAGCGGCGCAGCGCTGTCTGTCGAGACCATGAACGCACTGACACAGGTCATTTCCAGCGGGGAGCAGTCCGCCGCAATGATCGGGCGGATTGCCTCCTTCGCAACGCAGGAGGCCGAGTCACTTGAACAGGTGACAGAGGGCATGAACCAAATCTCAGACGTCGTGCAGACAAACGCCGCAACCGCGGAGGACTCTGCCTCATCCGCACAAAAATTGCGCAGAAGCGCGGAGGAACTTAGAATTGCTGTAAGTAAATTCCAGCTACGTTGATACTACGGCACTCATGTATGATTTCGGTATGGCAGCCACCACTTTCAGACCTCCATATCCGCTGTGGATTACAACCATTTTTGCATTGTGCCCACCAATTACTGCACCACAGCCAAACAAACGCATCCAATGTGCGGCGAACCAGCCGGATGATACACTGATATGTCTTTGTTTCAGGGAATAAAAAAAGAAACGCGTCACGTATGAAGAAACTATCAGAAGTCAAAAGACAATGGTTGACTTCTGATAGTTGGAGAAATTTCAGGAAGAAATTTGTGCGCCCCGTGCTCCGCCTTAGCGGCATTTTTCCTCTGCACGGGGTGCATTCAAACATGGCAATCTACTCATTAGCAAAAAGCGCTAATTATTTTTTCCCTTGTCTGCCTCACAAGAGGAATTTAATTCATTTTCAGCTTCTTTTCCATAATTTCATAAACCAGTTTGACATCATTTTCTAATGCATAAATTCCATGCCCTATCGTTTGATACCCCCTGTGCTCATATAAACACACTGCTGAAAGCGAAGCCTCTAGGAGAACTGTATCATATTTTTTTGAGACTTCCATTTCCAGACTATCCATAATCTTTGAACCACAACCTTGCCCCTGATAATCTGGCAACACATATACTCCAGTAATATGATTACCGTCATAACAGCCTGTACCGACAATACTATCTCCATCTATCAATACTCCCATTTTTCCAGATGCTATCCCTTCTAAAATATGTTCTCTGCTATGATGTTGGCAAAAGAAATCTGTCACCTCTTTAGGATAATACTTTGGATATACTGTTCTTATTGTTGTATGCAAAATATGATGTATTGTATCCACCATTTCCACTGTTGCTGTTAAATACTTCATACCTTTCCTCCAAAAACTTTGAACTTGCAAATTGATTATACCACTTCCTCGCTCCATTTACCACAAAAATTTAGGACATAGCAACCGCCACACCCACATTTTTCGTAATGTTGTTACAGGATTGATATTCATGATGGTGTGCGGCAAACGAGGCATGTGGGTTTCCTTAACGGTTCTGTTATTGTCATAGCTTATTTATGAAACTCATCTTTTTTGAGTTGTCTTTTTAGATTTGTCCTTTTTAGATCTGTCCTTTTTAGATTTGTCCTTTTTAGATTTGT
>CAJUQZ010000126.1:0-2727 GCA_910588755.1 uncultured Lachnospiraceae bacterium
GATCTGTCGTTGTATGGCGGACAAATTTGTGCAAATTTCAATATTTGCTCATTTACAGTTCTTGATATTCATTCTTGCGTTTATTCTGGAATCACCATTTTGATGCAGATATTGCATTGCGGTCAAATTGATGGTAGAATAAAAGTGCAGATGGAGAAAAAATGTTCTATCAGTATTATGTGAGGAGGGATGGAGCATGGATTCATCCAGGCAGGGAGAAACGGGGAGTTTCCCCGGAGAGAAGAAAACAGGAACTGTATATGTGCCAAGCGAGATTGCGCAGAATCTGAAAGTAGCGGATGAGGATGCCAGTTTCAGGTATGACGAGACGGCAAGGAACCTTGTGGCGGAAAAGCCGATACTTGCATATATCTTAAAGAGTTCGCTTGACGAGTATGCAGGGTACACGGTGCAGGAGATCGCGGAGAGATTCATCGAAGGCGAGCCGGAGTTTATGAGGATCGCGGTGCATCAGGATCACCCGGACAGGAAAGATGCGCCCGGCATGATGAGCGGGGACGACAGGATAGAAGGACGCCCAACTGCTGACAAGTCGCAGAGAGATGGCACAGTCTATTTTGATATTCGTTTTATAGCAGTCCTTCCGTCTGGCGGCGGATTGATTGAAATATTACTCAATCTGGAAATCCAGAATAAAGACACTCCGGGTTATCCGATTCCGAAGCGTGGCATATATTATGCGGCGAGAATGATTTCGTCGCAGCGCGGTACAATATTTAAGGATCAGGAGTATGGGAAGATTAAAAAATCTGTGAGCATCTGGGTATGTGAGGACACAGCGAATTTCCGTTCAGACACCATTAACAGATATTCCATAACGGAGGAGAGCCTGAGAGGAGACTTCCATGAGGAGAAAAAGGACTATGACCTGATGACGGTTGTGGTGCTGCGGCTTGGCAGCAAGGGAGAAAAAAGCAAGGATAATGCCATCCGGCTTTTGAGCAAGATGTTCTCTATGAATCTGAGCTATGAGGATAAGCTGGAAACACTGCAGAATGAATTTAAGATCCGTGTGAGCAGGGAAATGAGTGAGGAGGTGCTTGATTTGTGTAATTTAAGTACAGGTTTATATAATAAAGGGTATGGTTCAGGATATGATTCGGGGTATGGTTCAGGATATGATTTGGGGTATGATTCAGGTATTTCAGCAGGTGAGATGAAAAAGGCCAGGATTATGGCGTATAAGCTTCAAGATAAAGGAATGACATGTGAGGAAATCGCAGATATGGTTGAGGTCAGCATAGATACAATCCAGGAGTGGTTTGCTCAGCGGGAGGAAATGCTTGTAAAGTAACCGGGTCAGGTTTTGTGCAGGAACACGATATGACAATTTAATGAAAAGGTGCGCAGCAGGCTGCGCACCTTTTCACACTGTAAAAAGCAATGCCTGTTGAAGCAGCGGCTGCAGCGAGTCCGCCAATCAAGTCCCCAGGTATAGTTATACGATCTGCGTTTATAGGACACCTTGCATTTCTCTCAAAATATAGGTATACTGTTTTTAACAGATACTTCAGATGACGAATCCAGCAAATACACGGGTCCTTCTGATATTTGGGGAAATGCGGGTTTGGACCGCAATGCGATTGTAAATCCGGGTGTGCAGCAATTTGACAGACTTCGGGAGTAGAGGGCATTTTATGTCTATAAGACTGCATTTATAAAAGAGTGGTGGGAGGGCGGTTTTGCGCGATGCTGATTGGTGATGTGGCCGCTATGACATTCTGTTGAAGCCCGATCATTAACACAATGATTATGCATACATCATAGAATTTAAGGTACACAAGCCAGGAAAAGAAAAGAACCTGGAGCAGGCACTTGCAAACGCCCACATGCAGATTGTGGAGAAGCGATATGAAGCGAAGCCCATCGCGGAGGGATTTGCGCAGGAGCGCGTCAGAAAATACGGCATTTGCTTTCGGGGAAAGGAGTGCCTGATCGGATAGGCTGCAGGATAAAGGGGAAGTTATGTACAAGGTTGTATTTATCGACACAGAGGTCAGCACGGAAAGCAATATCGTACTTGACTACGGTGCGGCCGTGGATGGAAGCACGTATATTCACACAAAGTCAGCCAGGGAATTTGAGGAGTTTCTCATACACAACGGCACTGGCAGCAGACGGTTTCTATGCGGGCACAATATTGTCCATCACGACGCAAAATACATCAGACAGCAGATGCAGGCAGCGGGGATAACAGATCTGATTGACACACTCTACCTGTCGCCGCTGCTGTTTCCAGATAAGCCCTATCATGCCCTGCTCAAGGATGACAAACTGCTGACGGATTCCCTTAACAATCCCTTAAATGACGCAATCAAAGCAATGGAATTATTTTATGACGAAGTCAATGCCTTTCACAGCCTCAACGAGCTGCAAAAAGACATCTATGCGGATCTGCTTGGACAGCACGACGAATTTCGCGGTTTTTTTTCATATCTCAATTATTATCCGCGTGGAGACACTTCCTCCCTGATTAAAAGCTTTTATTATGATAAATTGTGCGGCAATAGCGATATTACATCGATTGCCGAACGTTATCCGGTAGAGCTGGCCTATGTGCTGGCAATGCTTTCGGCAAAAGACACCACCTCTATGATGCCTGGCTGGGTCAATATGCAGTATCCCGCGGTCTCCAATGTAATCCGGCTGTTGTGCAGCACCGCCTGCTTTGCGGGATGCCAGTACTGCCGCAGCCAGCTCGATATT
>CAJUQZ010000126.1:2766-13608 GCA_910588755.1 uncultured Lachnospiraceae bacterium
GTATGACACGTTTCGGGAGTACGACGGGGAAAAGTTGCAGGAGAAGGCGGTGCGGGCGGCGGTTGACAACCAGTCCCTGCTGGCCGTCTTCCCAACAGGCGGGGGAAAATCCATCACATTCCAGCTGCCTGCACTGATGGCCGGGGCGCTTTCCAGGGCATTGACTGTCGTGATATCGCCGCTACAGTCTCTCATGAAAGACCAGGTGGACAATCTGGAAAGGAAAGGCATTGTGGATGCCGTGACAATCAACGGGCTGTTAAGTCCGATTGAGCGGGCAGACGCCATTGAGCGCGTCGAAAATGGCCTTGCGTCTATAGTATATATTGCCCCGGAGTCTCTGCGTTCTAAGACGATAGAGCGCCTGTTGATAAGACGCACGATTGCGCGGTTCGTGATTGACGAGGCGCACTGTTTTTCGGCGTGGGGGCAGGACTTTCGGGTGGACTATCTCTACATCGGTGATTTTATCCGGGAGCTGCAGGAGAAGAAACAGTTGACACAGCACATCCCGGTCTCGTGTTTTACCGCGACGGCAAAGCAGAAGGTCATCAGTGATATTAAAGAATATTTCAAGGAAAAACTGGATCTGGATCTAATGCTCTACACTTCTGGCGCGGGCAGGAAGAACCTGCGGTATGAGGTGCTCTACAAGGAGAGTGACGAGGAGAAATACACGACGCTGCGCTGGCTGATTGAACGAAAGCGCTGTCCGACCATTGTGTATGTGTCAAGGACAAAGCGCACGACAGAACTGGCGCAGAAATTGTGTGATGACGGCATCGCCGCGCTTGCATTCAACGGAAAGATGGATAAGGCTAATAAGCAGGCGAATCAGGACGCCTTTATCCGCGACGAGGTGCAGGTAATGGTGGCAACCTCCGCCTTTGGAATGGGTGTGGACAAGCCAAACGTTCAGCTGGTTATACATTATGATATATCGGATTCGCTGGAAAACTACGTGCAGGAGGCAGGGCGCGCGGGCAGGGATCAGAATATGCAGGCAGAATGTTATGTGTTGTTTCATGACGGGGATCTGGATAAGCATTTTATGCTGTTAAACCAGACAAAACTGAGCATCAGCGAGATTCAGCAGGTCTGGAAGGCGATCAAGGATCTGACGAAAAACAGGTCTGTCATGCAGCGCACGCCGCTGGAAATCGCGCGTCAGGCGGGGTGGGATGAGACCGTGGCGGACATAGAAATACGTGTTCGAACCGCGGTGCAGGCATTGGAGAATGCCGGTTATATCAGACGCGGCAAAAATGTGCCGCACATCTACGCCACAAGCATTCTGGTCAAAAACATGATGGAGGCTTCGCTCAAGATCGAGGCTTCGTGCAGGATGAGTGAGAAAGAGCGCCTGGATGCAAGGCGGATTATGAGCATGTTAATCTCGGCAAGGAGCGCGGCAAACGCGCAGAATGTCGATGCGGAGTCCCGGGTGGATTATATTTCGGACAGGCTAGGGATCGAACGGCAGGAGACGTTCAAACTGATTCAGATACTGCGGGAGGAGCGTATTCTCGCAAACACGAAGGATTTGACAGCCTATATCCTCAAAACGGACACAGAGAACAAATCGTTGAATGTGCTCAAAAAGTATGCCGCGATGGAACAGTTTCTTGTAAGTCAGATCAGTGGCGAAGGGCAGTGCATGAACCTCAAGGAATTGAATGAAAGCGCCGTCACCAGCGGGGTGAAAAACGCGACAGTAGGCGGCTTCAAGACAGTGCTTTACTATTGGACAATCAAGAAATATATCAAGAAGAGCATCGAGAATGCGACCGCAAGAACCGTCATTGTCCCGGAGCTTTCAGTCGAAGCGTTGTGGAAACAGCGGCAGCAGTGTATTGCGCTGGCCGGGTTTATTGTGAAATACCTGTTTGGGAAAAGCAGGGAGACACCACACAACGGGGAGCAGCAGCTGGTGGAATTTTCCATACTGGAATTAAAGACAGAATATCTAAAAAGTGCAGATCAGCAGAAAATGGGACAGGAAAGGGCCGAAGTTACGGATAAGGCAGTTGAGGATGCGCTTTTGTATCTGTCAAAAATCGATGCTGTGAAGCTTGAGGGCGGATTCCTCGTGCTGTACAGCGGTATGCAGATTACACGGCTTGAGATGGACAATAAAATCCGGTACAAGGTGGATGACTACAAGCGTTTGAATGAGTATTATAAACAGAAGATGCAGCAGATTCATATTGTGGGTGAGTTCGCCAATATGATGGTCAGAAATTACAACGAGGCGCTGCAGTTTGTGAACGAGTATTTTCAGATGGACTACAGGCTGTTTATCGCCAAGTATTTTAAGGGAAACCGGAAAAATGAGATCAACAGGAACATTACGCCTGAAAGGTACAACAGGCTTTTTGCGGAGCTTTCGAGCGTCCAGCGGGAGATCATCGATAATGACACCTCGAAATATATCGTGGTAGCGGCAGGGCCAGGGAGCGGAAAGACCAAGGTGCTCGTGCACAAGCTTGCCTCATTGATGCTGCTAGAAGACGTGAAGCATGAACAGCTTTTGATGGTGACATTCTCGCGGGCGGCTGCGACGGAGTTTCGCAGACGCCTGTATGATCTGATTGGAAACGCGGCAGGCTTCATCGAGATCAAGACATTTCATTCGTACTGTTTCGACCTGATCGGGCGGCTGGGAAATCTTGACGATGCAAAGACAGTTGTGCAGGAGGCATCGCAGATGATTCAGAACGGTGATGTGGAAATCGGGCGGATTACAAAGACGGTGCTCGTGATTGACGAGGCGCAGGACATGGACGAAAATGAGTATCAACTGATCTGCGCCCTGATGGAGCGCAATGACGATATGCGTGTGATCGCAGTGGGGGATGACGATCAGAATATCTATGAGTTCCGCGGGTCGAGTTCCCGCTATTTTGAGGCGTTTCTGGCGCAGGAGAACGCGAAAAAATATGAGCTGTTGGACAACTACAGAAGCGACGCAAATATAGTGGCGTTTGCCAACCAGTTCGTGCGGCATATCACGCACCGAATGAAAAGCGCGCCGATTACGGCCGTAAAAGACCATGCGGCAGGAACGGTAGAGCTGGTGCAGTGTGCCAGCAGGAATCTTGAGGAACCTGTGGCGGCAAAGGCCATCAGGGTGCGAAACAGGGGAACGGTATGTATTCTCACGAACACAAATGATGAAGCGCTGCGCGTTGTGGGACTTTTAAAGGAAAAGGGTGTCCGGGCAAAACTGATTCAGTCCAATGATGGATTTGATCTGTACAACATGATAGAACTCCGCTTTTTTATGAAGAAAATCGCAAAAGAGCTGGTGACGCCCGTGATTCCGCAGGAATTGTGGGAGGAGGCAAAAGACAGAATGGCGGAGGTCTACAAGGACAGCAGCAACCTTTGGCTGTGTCTTGCCATTCTGGAAGCATTTTCACTGGCAAACAAACGTAAGTACCGCTCGGATCTGGAAGTGTTTCTGCATGAGTCCAATATTGAGGATTTTTTCGAAAATGACAACCGCGATGTGGTTGTCTCCACGATGCACAAGTCTAAGGGCATGGAGTTTGACGAGGTGATCATGATGCTCGATCATGTTTCCTTTGACACGGACGAGCGCAAAAGGCTGCTATACGTGGGGATGACACGGGCGAAGAAGGATTTGTATATTTTTTATAACAACAAGGAGTTTGACCGTTTTATTACAAACACTGTGCGGGCGCAGGTGGATTGTACCCTGTATGGGCGCCCCGGGGAAATCCTGATGCAGTTGACGCACTGGGATGTTCATCTTGGATTTTTTAAGGATAAGAAAAATATGATTCAGAGAATTCTTTGCGGCACAAAGCTCCTTGCCAGCGCGTCCGGTCTTTCGGCGATGCGGGATGGCAGAGCGGTACAGGTGGTTCGCTTTTCCAAAAAGTTTTTGGAGGAAATCGAGAAGAACCAAAAGCAGGGTTATGTGATAGAGAGCGCCAGCGTGCGCTTTGTGGTCGGTTGGAAAGACACAACAGACGGGCAGGAATATCCCATCATTCTGCCGGATGTATATTTTGTCAGGAAACGTTAGGAACCGGAAAGGAAGGAATGTATGCAGGAATCAATCAAACCCCCCGTGGAGGAGCGTTATCAAAAGGAGCTTGAGGCGCTTAGAAAAGCGGACGAGGAACAGGGGAACAAAAGGCCGGACAACTGGCGGATGTCGCCAAGGGCTGTCAGGACATTTATCCTGGGCAGCGAGAAGCCCGTGGAATGCAATGGAAACAAATGTTTGATTCGAAAGAAATATTTTGGAAACGACGCGCTGGTGGAGCGGTGCATCGTCACGCTCGCGGGAAACCGCGGCCTGATGCTTGTCGGGGAGCCGGGGACGGCAAAGACCATGCTCTCGGAGCTTCTGTCTGCCGCAATCAGCGGGAACAGCAAAAATACGATACAGGGAACCGCCGGAACGACGGAAGACATGATTAAATATTCATGGAACTATGCGCTGCTCCTCGCAAAGGGGCCAAGCCGGGAGGCGCTGGTGCCGGCGCCGCTCTACATAGGCATGGAAAAGGGAATCCTGACCCGGTTTGAGGAGATTACCAGGACGCCCGCGGAGATCCAGGACAGCCTCATCAGTGTGCTGAGCGACAAGGTTCTGAATGTGCCGGAGCTGGGCGACGACGGTTTTTTGTTTGCGCGGCCGGGATTTAATGTCATAGGGACGGCCAACACAAGGGACAAGGGCGTGAACGAGATGAGTAGCGCGCTAAAGAGGCGTTTTAATTTTGAGACCGTCATGCCGGTAAATAAGGTGTCCCTCGAAAAGCAGATTATCCTAAATGAGGTCAGCGTGCTTGCGCAGGAGAGCCATGTGGACATGCAGCCAGATGAGGATGTCGCGGAGCTGCTCGCCTCTACATACCATGAACTGCGCGAGGGTGTCTCATCGGACGGGCGCCGTATCGACAGGCCAAACGCGGGGATGAGCACGGCGGAGGCGGTGTCGGTTTATTACCAGACAATGCTCACAGGTTATTATTACGGGGACGGGCATCTGAATGTCGAGTGCCTTGTCCAGAATCTGGTTGGCGCCATCTCCAAGGAGGACAAGGACGATCTGGAGAAGGTGAGAGGATATTTCAACACGGTTATCCGGGACAAGAGCAGCAAAGAGGGTGGATTATGGAAACAATATTACGAAGCGAGGAAATGGCTGAAATAATGCTCATTCCTGTCCGCCACCACAGTCCGGCGTGCGCGTGGCAGATTCAGAAAATCTTTGCAAAATGGAAGCCCGATGCCGTTTTGGTAGAAGGGCCGGACAATGCCAATGCGCTGCTGTCGGTCATGCTGCATGAGGATACACGCGCGCCGTTTGCCATCTATTACGCCTATCATGACAAGGCAAAAAGGATATCAAAGGAGCAGGCGCATTACAAGTGCTACTATCCGTTTCTGGACTACTCACCGGAGCTTGTGGCCCTGCGGGAGTCACACAAAAATAAAACAAAAATATCATTCATTGACCTGCCCTACAAGGATATCCTTGCGGCGTCGGCAAAGAAGGTGTCAGAGGACGGGGCGCCGCGCAATTACAATGACGATTACCTGCTTGCCCGGAATGCATACATGGACAAGCTGTGCGAAAAGACAGGGCTGCGCAGCTTTGACGAGCTCTGGGAAAAATATTTTGAGATCAACGGCCTGAACGAGGATAGCGACATTTGGTTTTCCCATCTGGATACCTACTGCAGGCTTGCAAGAGAAAATACACCCAAGGAGGTTCTGCAGCGCGAAGGGTGTCTGTTAAGGGAGCAGCACATGGCTGCGCGGATTGCCCAGCAGGCGCTTGGCGGCTGCGGCAGGGCGGGACAACAGGAGCAGACGGACGACAAAAAGCGCTGTAAAACAGCAAAAAGCGACAAATTTCAGCGGATTCTCGTGATAACAGGTGGGTTCCATATCCTGGGGTTAAAGGAGCGGCTTTCCGGTGAAAAATGGAAGGAAACGGTGCAGCATGCAAATAAGCTTGAACAGTATGTGCCGGATCAGGATGAGAGCGTTTATCTGATGCCCTATTCGATGGAGGCAGCGGATGCCCTGAACGGTTATGCGAGCGGAATGCCCTACACAGGATTTTACCAGAAAATCTGGGAGGGGCTTTCTAGTCAGGTGCCAAAGCCCTATGAGGCGGCGGTGCTCGATTTTCTGGTCGCGTCCGGGAAGGAGGTCCGAAGAGAGGAGGGGATGCTCTCGACCTATGATGAAATCTGCGCGTGGCAGATGGCGGAGGGACTTTCCCGTCTCCGCGGGAAGCCGCAGCCGGGGGCGTATGAGCTGCAGGATGCCGTGCTGTCCGCGTATGTAAAGGGTGCGTACAACATCACGTCGGACATGCCGCTGCGCGTCCTGCGCCGCCTGATGACCGGGACCGGTTCGGGGGCGCTCTGCACGCTCGCGGACGTTCCGCCGATTGTTCACGACTTTGAAGGCCAGTGCCGGAAATTTGGTATCAGGACAGACAGCACCCTGGAGAAAGAGGCGGCGCTCTCTATTTTTTCCAGCAAAAAACACAGACAGATGAGCTGTTTCTTTCATCAAATGCTCTTTTTGCAGACAGAATTTGCGCGGCGCATAAAGGGGCCTGACCTGCAGCGGCGAAAGGACCGTAGCCTGATTCGTGAGATCTGGAAATACAAGTACAGTGCACAGGTCTTTTCGGCCCTGATCGACGTGTCTGTGCACGGCGCGACGATGGAGGAGGCCGTCACAAGCCTGGTGCAGGAGCAGCTTCGCCAGGATATACGATCGGACAGCGCGGCGCTCCTTTTGACACAGGTGTTTGAGATGGGGATTTCAGGCCAGCTTCAGGCCGTATATGAGCGCCTGCATGAACTGATTTTGCAGGATACGGATTTTTATTCGGTTGCGGACGCCATAAAGTCCCTGCTCATGATGGAAGACTTAGGCGCACTCTATGAGTCAGAACTACAGTTTGGATCCCTTTTGCATACAGGCGTGCAGAAACTGATTCTTCTGCTTCCGGGTATCACGCGCATGCGCGATGAAAAGTTAGACGCGGGTATGGAGGCCATAAAGGTGCTGTATCAGATCACGGGCAGAAAAGGGCCGGACTACAGCGGTGAGCGGGCGGACTTTTACGAGGCGCTGTGCCGTATGCAGGAGGACACGCAGATTCATGCGGGGCTAAATGGCTGTATACATGGAATCCTGTACGGGAGCGGTCAGGAGGATTCACGCGCGGTGGGTGCGGCGTGCAGGGGGTATCTGACAGGCACGAGGGAGCAATTGTTGAAGACAGCAGTCTTTTTCAGGGGCCTGTTTTTTGCGGCAAAGGATTTGATGCTGATGGAGCGTGCGTTCCTGGTCATGATTGATACCTTTCTGGGTGAGGTTGACGAGGCGGAATTTATGGAGCTCCTCCCGCAGCTTCGTATGGCATTTGCCTATTTCACGCCCGCCGAGACGGATCAGATCGCACAGCGGGCGGCGGGACTGCACAGCAGGACGGGGCGTGAGCTGATGGCGCGCGATGAGGTCTTGCCGGAGTGGTATACATATGGCAGGGAGCTTGATCTGTATGTGCAGCGCAGGTTAGGGCATGGTACGATATAAAATGAAAGGGGCTTATAAGGTATGTGGGGAGTCTGTTTTTTGCTCAACGAGTGTGATGGACAGCTCGTTCCTTCTGAACTGTTTCAGGCAGTTGTCCAATATGAGGTTTCAGAGGACCAGACGACGGCGGTGATCACATATCCAGTGACGGGTATCCGGGTTGCAGCGGACAGAATTCAGCGGTTGGAATCTCCGCCTCGGTTTGTGGCGGGGGATTTGGTCTCACCGGTAAACCACCCGGAAGCGGTTGGCGTAATTCGGGAAGTAGGCTGGCATTTTAAAAATAATACGTACATATATTTGGTTTCAATTGATGGCAAAAAGAAGCACAAAAGGTATTATTCCGATGACCTGATAAAGCGTCAGGCAACAGTATGAACATGTCTGATAGCTTGATAAAGCGTCAGACTGTTTTGTGAACATGTTTTTGGTGGAGGGACGAAGGAATGCAGGATGAACAGGAAATCCTGAATCGCTGGCGGCTGGTGCTGGGAAAATATGCGGCGGAACAGATCTCATTTTCAGAGAATGGCGTGAACATGATGGAGATGGAGGAGGTGCTGGATTACCTGTATTCCAGGGAGTACGGGGACGAGCAGGAAATCCGTAAGGACCGTCAGGGCGGGAGTGGGGACAGCCAGCTCACGGTGCCGCACTGGCTGTCAAAAATCAAGACACTCTTTCCGCGAAGCACAGTGGAAATCATGGAACGGCATGCGCTGGAAAAGTACGAGATGACAGAGCTGTTGACAGATCCCGAGGTTCTGCGGAAACTGGAGCCGAACAAGGAGCTTTTAAAGACGATTCTGCAGTTAAAGCACATGATGAAGGGCGACGTGCTGACACTCGCCAGACAGGTGGTGCGCAAGGTGGCCGACGAGCTGACCAGAAAACTGGAGCAGGAAGTGAAAAAGAACTTTTTCGGGCGGCTGAACCGCAATGCGAGCAGTCCGGTACGGTCCATGCGCAACCTGGACATGAAAAAGACAATCCGCAAAAATCTGAAAAACTATGACACAGAGACCAATCAGCTGCTTTTAAAGCAGGTGTATTTCAGCGCGCGCATGAAAAAGTATAATCAGTGGCGCATAGTCATCTGCGTGGACGAGAGCGGCTCGATGCTGGATTCCGTGATTCACAGCGCCATTATGGCAGGAATCTTTGCAAGGCTTCCGATGCTGGACACAAAGCTTGTCATCTTTGACACAAACGTGGTGGATTTAAGCGGATATGCAGACGATCCGGTCGAGACGCTCATGAGTGTCCAGCTTGGCGGGGGCACCAACATCGCCGGGGCACTCGCCTACTGTGAGCTGTTGATCGAGATGCCGCACCGGACGATGGTGGTGCTGGTGACGGACCTCTACGAGGGCGGCAGTTACCGCCAGCTCTACCAGGTGAGCGGCGGAATCATCGAAAGTGGGGCAAAACTGATCGTGCTGCCCGCGCTTGACCATGACGCGGTGCCAAATTACGACAAAAAAGCGGCGGCGACACTTGCGGACATGGGGGCATCTGTCGGCGCGATGACACCGGAAGAGCTGTCCGGGTTTATCGCGAAAATATTGTAGCAAAATTTGTTCGGGAATAAAAGTTCTTTAGGATGTGTTTGAGACATGTCCTGTCAGGGAGGAGTTACATGGGGGACTGGGAATCCGTATTTCGGGAGATCGACGATGACTATTTGATCGGTATTTCAAATAAAGGAATTGTAAAGCGTGCATATAAAGATATGGAAACGACTTCGTGCAGTTTTTTGGACAGCGATCTGAAGGATAAAGCGTTACAGGACTTTTCTGCGGAAGATGCGATTGCAGTAAAAGTCGGTGAGGAGACGGTTCAGGTCAGAATGCCGCTCGGGGAAAGCACATGCTCCTGCCCGTCGAGAAGTATCTGCCGCCATGTAATGCTTGGAATCCTTTCCCTGCAAAAGATGGCTGCCGCAGCGGATACAAAGAGCGCAAATATGCAGACTGTTGCGGCAGAAACAGCTGAAAAGGAAGCTGAAGTAGAAGTAATAGAAATTACTGAAAAGGGCACAACAACAAAAGAACCAACTGTAAAAGAAATTGCCGAAAAGGAAGTAATTGTAAAAGAAACAGCTGAAAGTGAAACAACTGCAAAAGAAGTTGCCAATTTCACGAAGTCCGACAATACAATGGTAGAAAAAGTACTACAGCAGATTGCAGAGTACTCCATAGAAAAATTATGCAAAAGCCTGAGTATCCGAAAACTGCAGCAAATAATCGGAAACGCGAAGGTAGGGAAGAGACCGCAGATCAGCTACACCAGCGTCGTGACAGTGCAGCCCGTGGCGCAGGCGATGATCGTCAGGCTGCTCTATCCGCTGGAATATTCGACCTGCACCTGCCATAAGAAAGCGTTCTGCGCCCACAAGGCGGAGGCCGTCCTGTGGTGCAAGCTTGAAGCAGGTCAGATTGATGTGGACGCGCTGGAACAGAGCCAGACCAGAAGCACAGAGTACGATATGGGGCAGATAAAGGACACTGTGCAGCAGATGAAATCATTTTTGGAGGAACTTATGGACACGGGCCTGTCAAGAACACCACAGGACGCGCTTGACCATATGGAGCGTTTTGCGACAATCTGCCACAACGCAAAGCTGCCCAATTATGAGAATGACTGGCGGCGTCTACAGGATTCCTACAGCAAGTACAACAAGCGGGTAGCATCACTTAGCGTTCAGACACTTTTGCGACAGTTTATCGCATTTTACAGGCAGGTGGAACAGCTGGGGAGGGCGCAGAATGCCCTTGAGGTGTCAAGGCTGGCTGGCGCATTCCGCGCAGAATACACGTCGGTGCTTGATCTTGACCTGGTGGGTATCGCAGCCTGGCATTTCGTGAGCAGAAGCGGATATGAGGGCGAGACAATCTATTTTCTGGAAGAAAACACAAAGGAATGGTATACATACACACAGGCAAGGCCAATATATTATGACAACGACAACGCGGCAAATCCTGCGGCGCAGCGGTATATACAGGAGACGCCGTGGGAACTGTCGATTCCGTTTCGCGAGCTGGCCTTCTGGCATATCCGTCTGGAGCAGGCAAAGTGTGACAGCAGGGGAAGGCTCTCATCGAGCAAGGAGACAAAGGGGCAGCTGGTTCAGGACAGAAGAGCGGGCAAAACGAAACTCACGGCGGATTTTGTTGGCAGATGGTATTACCAGGATTTTGCCCGGCTTTTTGAGGAGCAGTTTGGCAAGCTCGA
>CAJUQZ010000127.1 GCA_910588755.1 uncultured Lachnospiraceae bacterium
TGTAGCCATCTGCATACTGTCCCTGTGCGTACCCTTCCTGACTGTAGCCATCTGCATACTGTCCCTGTGCGTACCCTTCCTGACTGTAGCCATCTGCATACTGTCCCTGTGCGTACCCTTCCTGACTGTAGCCATCTGCGTACTGTCCATTGTATTCTGTGGAACCATAACCCTGTGTGTCATAATTCTGTCCGTTATTGCTTTGACGATCATAGCCCTGGACACCGTAATTTTGGCTGTCATAGTTGCCACCATCATAATTCTGATTATTGTAATTGCCACCATCGTAATTGGGGTTGGCGTAATTGCCGTTTGTATAATCTTGGTTCGCATAATTGCCACCATCATAATTCTGGTTCGCATAATTGCCACCATCATAATCTTGGTTCGCATAATTGCCACCATCATAATTTTGACTGTCATAGTTGCCAGCATCATAACCCTGACCGTCATAAGTTTGATTCCCGTAATCCTGACCAGTATAGTTCTGGTCTCCATAGCCTACACCACCGTAATTCGGGGCTTCATACCTTCCGGCATCATAATTTGGGTTATCATAGCCCCCGGCACCGTACTCCTGGCTGTCATAACCCTCCGCGCCATAATTTTGCCCATCATACCCTTCAGCGCCATAATTTTGCCCATCATACCCTTCGGCGCCATATTCTTCTGAGCCATAATTCCCACTGCTGTAATTTTGTCCGGCATTTCCAAGCATAATTTCATAATTCTGCTGCTGCATCTCTGTAAGTGGCACATGTTTGGCCTTCAGCTCCATTGCCTTCATTACGTACGGGCCGTCGCCAAACCAGAGTATGATATCATCGCACTCCTCCACACACTTGGTTGACAGTCCAACCCTGTGATACAAATAGGCGAGTTCATATGCCCACTCCTCCTGGTAATCCTTTTTCTTCAATTCCTCAAGAATCTCGATCCGCTCCTCTAGGCTTGCCTCCTGTGCCTCCAGAATGCGGTAGCGGAGTGTGTACACACCATTATCCTTTGGTGCCAGCTTCGCAAATTGTTTATAGTACTCGATCGCTGCCACTACGTCATCTAATTCAATTGATAACTCGCAAAGGGAATACACAACCGAACGGTTAGTAGGATAACGCTCGTAAGCCAGCATGAGCATCTCCCTGCTGTCTTCGTTTCGTCTGCTGATTCTATATAATGCCGCTATTTTCAAAAGCATCGATGCACTCTTGACGCGCCTCCAGTCAATCGTGTCAGCTATCTTGACGGCATCTGCATATTTTTCTTTCTGAATTAATTTTGAAATTTCCTCTGATCGAACCTTATACTCGTATTTATCCAAGTCTTATCACCTCTAACGCTGATGACACGTAGCCATTTATCTATAAGTAAGGAACCCTCTCAATGCAGTCCTTTTGAGCCAAAAGCGTGTAATTTAATCGGGAAAACTGACAAATGGGACAGCTTCCCCACTCTAAAAGTCAGTTTAGCATACCACCCTGTCCCTGTCAACGCAAATGCGCCGTTAAAAATGAACAAAATTCGCTATCTGATGGCGTTTAATCTCCCTCCATACCGCAGTGTGCCAAAACAGACAGGAATATTTCTACCCCTGCCTGTAAGCTTTTATGTATTATATTTGTACTGTACACTAATCGGACAAACGCTACAGACCGTACTTCTCCCAATCACTCTTGTCCGTGATGACAGGAAGCCAGCAATCAATCTCAAATCTTACAGTCGTATATGGATTGGCATACCCATCCTCCACTGCCGTTCCGCTGCATGTAATGTGTGCCCTGTCGTTTTCAAACGCAAGTACGGCTAACTTATACTCCACAAGCGGTTCATGCTCAAATATATAAAACAAATCTTCCCGCTCGTCTGCCTCCTCAATGCTTTCCGCCGCAAAAGTCATGCCTGCAAGCGCCTGGGTTGTATGCACGGAAGTCTCTATGACGCCAAGATTTAATTCCGGTGTCACGCGCTCCTCCCCAAACTGGTTCGCCTGAAAGGAACAGTCAACGCCGTATGACACACCGTCTCCTATATCGTCAAACACATAAAAGGCACTCTGCCGGCTGCTGCTGTCCAGCGCAAAATATGTACCGTTTAAATTTAGTCCGCCAAGATTCATTTGTACATCCCATCCCTCTCACAATATAAACATTTTCATTAGTGTCGTGTATCTTAACGAATCCATCTCATTCTATCACTGCAAAATATCTATGTCAACACCAACACTTTTATATGATTTTATCAAAAAATCTCTTCCAGGTCATTTAACAGTTGCCGCAGCACGGCCGCCTGGCGGTTTGTGAGCGTGACACCCCTGCCGTACTTTGTATGATCCGCGTTCCATGTTCTGATATCATACACTGGCTCCCTGTCGTCCCATGAGACCAGGTTGAGCTCCTTTGTCCAGCCATTGTCGGGCGCGGAGAGACAGCCTATATGATTGTATATTGTATATTTTTTCATTGTATCTCACATACCCTGGCATGCCATTTTTTCAATGATACAGCTATGCGGCTTATTGGGATTTTCTTTATTGTAGGTTATACCGACGAGCAGAAGTTCCCCGGTGTAACCTTCAAATACCTGTGTATAACGCCGGTCTTTGATCTGTTGTATTGCAGAGCTGACACTCCTGTCATATTTTAGTTCCACGACAAGCGCCGGTTTCCCTGTGTGCGGAAGCGGTAGAAATACAATATCCGCAAAGCCCTTTCCCGCCGGAAATTCCCTGACCAGCCTGTAGTCTCTGCGCGCACTGTAATATGCAAGCCCGATCGCACACGCAAGCGAGTTTTCATCGTTGTACGTCAGTACCGACGCCACCTCTGCATGCGCCCTGTCAAGCGCCTGCGCGACACTGTCCCCGTCACCTGCAAGCGTGTCCGCCAACAACTTTTCTGACTCCTTTAAGACACGCATTACCTCCGTCCAGCCGCCGACGCTCATGGCGTTTTCAAATTCTCCGATAATCTCCTTGTTGGGGACAAACACCTCACTGGCCTCAGAATCATAAGCGAGATAGCCAAGATGAACCAGCAGTGTCAGCACGTCATCTTTTGTCCTGAAATTGCGCATATCATTCTGAAAGCTTCTTGTATTTATTTGTACCCTTCCACCACCTAGCATCTGCACGATGTCCGACCGTAGACCGTCAAAGTCCATGTCGATATAGACCTTCAGCGCATCATACGTCTCCGTCATTGTCCAGTAGCTTGAAAATCTATGGCAGAGCATGGCCTCCACAACCGACCTTGGATTATAAATATGCCGGAACCTTGTAAACAGATATCCGTCATACCAGCTGCCCGCCCTGGCAAAATCCATATCAAACCGCTCACACAGCGCCATTACCTCCTCCTCTGTAAAGCCCGTATATTCCTCCAGCGCCTTCTGGTCCGTCATCGAGTACTCTGTAAACATATTCAGCGCAGAATGCATCCCGTATTTTTTAACAGGCAGAATCCCAGTCATATAAGCAAGCGCGACATACGTCTGGTCTTTTAAAAGGTTTCGCAGGAAATCAAGATACTGCTTCTGCAGCGCCTCCGACTCCTGCCGTTCACGCATTACACAATCCCACTCGTCCACCAGAAAGATGAACTTTTTCTTAGTCTTTATGTATATTTTTTCCAATGCCGCCGCAAGAATTGTTTCCTGGGGTGAAAAATATTCCCCATACACTTCACGGATCTCGTCCAGCACTACCTGCTCCAGGTAATCTGTCACATCCTGCTTTTTTGCCCGGATCAAAAACTGCTGCATATTGAGGTAGATCACATCATACTTATTTAAATGCTTCCGAAAAGTCTCATCGCCCTCTATCCTGCGCCCCTGAAATAATTCCGCCGAATCACAGCTGCAGCTATAATAAGCCGCGAGCATCTGCAGCGCAATGGATTTGCCAAAGCGCCGCGGTCTGCTCACACAGATATATTTCTGCAGCGTATTGATATACTTATTGGTCTGCGCAATGAGTCCCGTCTTGTCCACATAAATCTCTGAGGAAACAGCCTCCCGAAAACCTTCATTTCCTGGATTCAGATAAACTCCCATTACAAACACCTCCATCAGACAACGAACCTTCCCCCTCAAATCTTCTGGGGCAGTTATCTTTATTATATGGAATCCGGGCCGTTTTAACAAGACAAAAATGCACTCAGGTCCTGTATACAATCCGTTCAGCGCCTGTACATGCCCGGATATCCTTCTCACTCCTTCTATAAAAATCGCGAAACCTTTTCGGGCAGGTAATGACAAGCTCCGGAATACGATCCTTCATGGACATCTGCCGCTCTGACTTTTCCTTGCGCACGCGCGCAATCACCGCTTTCAAATGACTGCCAAATTCAATATAAACCGGCTCTGATTTTCTGGTTTCCCACAGCGTCTGGTGCAGAGAGATTTCCGCCTCATAATTCCGGTAAAATTCCTGATAAATATACTCTGTCACATATGGCGTGTAAATGGCATACAGCTTCAAAATGCCAAGCAGGCCGAAATAGAGCGCTGTCTGCCCTGAATGCCGCTGTGCTGCCCCATGCTTTTCGGGCTGGTATAACCGCTCCTTTACAAGCTCAATATAGTTGTCGCAGAAATCGTTCCAGAACAAGCTGTCAATCTCATGCCGTGCCTGTCCGATCTCATAATCATCCAGCAGCAAAGCCGCCCTACATGTCGTCTCGTTTACCCGCTGCAGTATCCACCTGTCAACAGGAAGCATAGCTGATTCATCCAAACACGTTGGCCTGGTAAAATCCGCCAGCTGCAAAACCGCAAACTTCGCGGCATTGTATAATTTCTGTACAAATCGTCTGGAAATCTTTAACTCGTCCTCGCTAAAAAAGGTGTCCGTCCCAAGCCTGTTGTTCGCTGCCCAATAGCGCACTACGTCCGCAGAGTGCCTCTCGATCAACGCCATCGGCGAATCTGCGCCGTTGTTCTTCGACTTACTGATCTTTTCACCTGGTTTTGCCAGCACATAGCCGCTGATCATAATATCCCTCCAGGGAATCTTCCCTGTATGATACAGACTTTTTACGATCGAGTAAAAAGCCCATGTTCTGATGATCTCATGCGCCTGGCACCGCATTCCCATTGGCAGAAGTTGATCGGAGATATCCCCTTTCTCCCCATACCGCGCATTAATCAGCGTCGTCACGGAGGACGTAGCCCACGTGTCAAGGACAGCCTCCTCTGGAAGAAATACATCGCACCCGCACGCGCATGGCGAAAGCGGCCTGCTCTCTTGTGGATTGACAGGCAGCTGGCTCTCCTGTGCAAACACAGGCTGCCCGCAGGCTTCGCAGTACCAGACAGGAATCGGAACCCCAAAATATCTCTGCCGTGAGATGCACCAGTCCCATTTCAGGTTTTCCACCCAGATCCGATAACGGTTTTTCATGTGCGCAGGGTGCCATGTGATCTCGTCTGCCGCCGCAAGATATCTCTCCCTGTCCGTCAGCACATCAATGTACCACTGCCTGGACGGAAGCAGCTCAACAGTAGTCCCGCAGCGCTCATGAATTGCGACCATATGCTGAAGTGTCTCCTGCCTCACAAGATATCCGTTCTCGCGCAAAAGCTCGATCATATGCGCCCTCGCCTTTGCGATCTTCATACCACCAATCAACCCTATTTCGTGGTCAATCGTTCCGTCCGGAAGTATAACCTTCTTATATGGAAGGTTATGCTTCTGACACCACTCAATATCCGCCGAATCGCCGTATGTCGCACACATAACTGCACCAGTCCCCTTGTCCATAGAAACCGTATCGTCGGACAGAATAGGTATCTCAAAATCATAAAGTGGCACGCGCGCCGTCTTTCCAATAAATCCCCGCAGTCTGTTGTCGTCCGGATGCACAAAGACACTGACGCAGCCCGCAAGCAGCTCTGGTCTGGTGGTTGCAATCAACAGCTTTCCTGCCGTTGTCTCAAAATTCAGATAGTTAAATGTCGTCTCATACTCTTTCGTCTCCAGCTCCGCCTGCGCGATGGAGGTCTGGCACTCCGTGCACCAGAGCACCGGCGATTCCCTCATATAAGCTTTATTGCTTTTTGCCAGCTCGATAAACGATCTCTGTGAAATCTTCTGAGACAAATCGGATATGGTCTGGTACTGAAGATCCCAGTCCACACTGAATCCGAGCCGTTTCCACAGGTTTTGGAACTCCTCCTCATACCTTACGGCAGTATTGAGGCATTTTGCCCGAAATTCACTTCTCGACAACATATTTGCACGAATTCCTTCGTCCTTTTCAACCATCCGCTCCGTTGGCAGTCCGTTGTCGTCAAAGCCAAACGGATAAAATACATCATAGCCCTGCATGCGCTTGAACCGCGCGATCATTTCCGCCTGTGTGTAGGAAAATACATGACCGATATGCAGCTTCCCACTGACTGTCGGCGGCGGTGTATCAATGGAAAAGATTTTCCGTTCTTTTCCGTTTCTGTACTTGTAAATCTCATGTTCTGTCCAAAATTGTTCAAGTTCTTTCTCTGTTTTTTGAAAATCATACTTCTGATCCATACGGATACCTCCTTGTAAAAAATATTCTCTTTTACAACACAGACAAAAATCGCCCTAAGCAAATGCTTAGGGCGAAACATGTCCGCGGTACCACCTAATTTCAGAAATAATTCTGCACTCTGTACGATGCGGGAACAAAACAAATCAGTGTCATTCCGATATCGCTTCCCTTGATAACGGTGGGAATCTCCGTTGGAGTCTACTGAGAATCATTGATACAAATTTCATCTGTTCAATCCAAAGCTCAAAGGCTACTTCCATACCGCCGTCACGAAAGTTTTCACCAGCCACTTTCTCTCTGTCCATCAGGTACAGTATGTACTCCTCCTCGTCTATGCTTTTTGTCTGTAATTGTTATCTTGAATTGTACCACATTATTTTCCTTTGTCAACAAATTTTTTTCTTTTATATTCATTCTTTTATTTTCTAATCTGTATTAAATAATATGTTACTCTGCAATTTTATGGGTTGTCCGTATCTTTCGTCAGGTCAATTGTGACAGCACAGTTCTCAAGTACCTCCTCCGAACCCGGTATCATACTCCCGTTCGCATCCCATTGGACACGCACTGGTATGAGCTTCATTGTTGGGGAATCGGCATCAAATCCTTTGATCTCCAAATCCTGTGAAAATGTTATGGTGCCTCCCTCCTTCTGTTCAGGATCAGAGCAGCCGTTGGAGCGCAGCCACTCATCATAGGTAAGGCGCCTTCCAGCTGCGTCCTCCAGAATATAGTCTCCCCACCGCAGAAGCTCCATCATGCCCTCCTCATACACCTCCCAATCCAGGTGCAGGTTGATGACGGACGGCGAGACAATTACATGATAAGAGACAATCTGTCCAAAATCCAGCCCGGTCACATTTCCGCTGCCCTGCACAGCAGTGCCAAGCTTATCGGATTCCACAGTAAAGCAATAGTCTGATCTGCTGTCCGGCGAAGTATATACCTGGGTTTTTACATTTATGACATCTGTGTCAGTTTTCTGCAACACAGGATCAACCACTGTAACCTTACACTCATAAATGCCGCTGCCCTCATCCGTCTCTGTCACATACTCGAGACGGCTGTCGAAGCCGTTGATATACACATGATCTCCCAGTTCAAAATACTCATTTTTCGGCTTCGCCCAAAACATCAGGGTAGCACCGTCGTAATAGACATCTGTCACCTGAAAAAGCGGCTCCGTCTGTACACCGTTGTCCACCGCTTCTGTTTCCGACTGCCCGGCAGACTCCATGATGATCACTCCCACTGACTCATCGCTATGGACAATGGATTGCTCCGCTTTCTCTGCATTCATTCCCAACCCGCCTAGCCAGTTCTGGAACACCGGCAGGCGCGCCGCGGCGACGGTTCCTCCCGCTAAGACCAGACATGCAACGAGTGGTAAAAGAAGCATTTTTTTCCGGGTTTTATTGCAGACAAGCTTCATCTGGGCGCGTACTTCGCTGGACACAATCTGCCGGAACCGCTCGGGTGTCCTAGGAAAGCTTCTGTCTAATTTGGCTGCAAAATTTTCATCGTTCATTCTCATATCTTTCCTCCCCCTCATATTCCGCTCTTTCCATAATGCAACGAAGATCCCTGCGCCCACGGCTTAGACGGCTCTTAACCGTCCCTGCAGGCACGCGCATTAGTTTTGCGATCTCCCCTATAGAATAGCCCTCCAGATAATACAAAACGATGGTCAGACGGTATTCCTTTTTCAGCATCCCCAGCGCTTCATACAGATCCATATAGTCCGCACACTCAGACGCATACGCCTCTGGCTCTGTCAGCATGGCGGTGCTCTTTTCCCGCTTTTTCAACAGGCTGTAACACTCGTGAATCAATATTCTGGTCAGCCATGTTTTCGCATAGGCATCCTGCCGAAGGGTTCCCAGCCTGCCAAAGCCTGTAGCGATCGCCTCCTGCACCGCGTCCTCGCAGTCCGCATCGTATTTGAGGATACTCTTGGATATCCGGTACAGACTGTCTGTGGAAGAAAGCACCACATTGGCAAATGCTTCTTTATCCATTTTGCCCTCTCCTTTCCTCTTTCGCTCTTTCCTTTTGCACAGCATTCACTGCTGTTATAATCCGTCTGTCATAACAGATTACAATTATTAGAGGAAAAACATACGAAAAAGGTTCCCGAAAAAGCAGAATTATGTTCCTGACAGCTCCCGCTTTCGCGCATTTAGTATCCTGCAAAGCTCCTTCACCCTGGGCGCAAGCGCCGCATCTTTGATCTGGCGCAGGGCACTAAGCTCGAGTTTGATTGACTCTTTGCTGTCCTCCATTGCATACTGTTCTTTCAGTGCATCGAATAAATGTTCATCCTGCATAATATGTGCAAGCATATCATACTGATTCATCATGGAGATCGCCTCTATCGTTGCACGGACCAGCTCACGGACAAATTCCTCATCTTCCGCAAAGATTTCCCGCTGCCTGTCCAGCCAGTAGGACACCATCGTCCTGTCATTATGCATCGCCGCGGCAATCGCAGGATTGCGATAAGTTCCCGATAATTTCAGATTCCTCTCAATCTCAATATTTAGCCCCAGCAGATACTCCGCCTGCTCCCGGGTATGGGCAACATTCAGCGCATTTCCCGCAATGATGCTGCCTCTCATCCTGCAGTGCACATCCGCCCCCATACCGGCAAGCAGCTTTGCAGTTTCAAAGCGGTTCCACCATATGGCCCTTAAAAACAGATCGGAACCGGATTTTAGAATCTCCGTTACCGCATCCACATTGGACCTGATCTGGCCAATGATATCCTCCTCTGTGATATCCTGCTTGCGAAACTGATCGTATAGTTCCCCTTCTAATTTATTTAACGCCTGTTCTGTCATAATGTTATCTCTCTGCAAAATTCGACGATTTCATTTTTCCTTTTTTGAACTTCCTCTTTATTTTCTATGGCGCACAACCCTAATTTCCCGCAGCATTCAATCTCCAGGTGTCCATAAAAATGCTCAATACTCTCAATAACCCTATCACATTCTGTCATACTTGGACCTGTTCTTAACGCCACTGCGTACCCTTTTTTCCCTCTGCTTATCACTGCGTGTGGTTCATGTGTGTTGCACCAGGGGGTGCACCGGTCAATAAAGGCTTTAAACTGCCCGGGGATATCTGCCCAGTAAGAAGGAGCTACAGATACGATACAATCTGCCCATTCATACTCCATAATCACCCGCTCCACATCATCATGCTGAATACATGTTGCCGTAGTGTGACAGGATCTGCACCCTTTACAATAATGAATATCAAAATCATCGATACAGACGCTTTTCACATCACACCGCTGCTTTAGACAGTCCGATATGATATGTACTATTTCAGCAGTTGCCCCATTTTTCACCGGACTGCAATTCATCACTAACACTCTCACGATATTTACCTCCCTATCTTCCTAATTGATATATTTAATTGTAAAATATTTACCGATTGCTGACAATACTAAATGACTGCGGTGGAAGAAAATTTCAAAAAGGGAGATTTGTTATGCACAGAAGCATGCATAGGCAGGTCCGTGGCATAATGAGAACAAAATTGAGCTTCTCAAACCAACCCGGAAAAATATTGCATTTATTGAGAACATGTGCTATGTTTGATGTGAATTATTCAGAAAAAACGGATGGCAGCGATATGTCCCGGCACTCATGTGACGCACCGGATCATCCATGATCTGGCTATCTTGTCACATGTTATTTCTAAACAATTCCTTGGAATTTCATTTGATAGGGAGGTGGACAAAATGACAATAAAAACAATAAGTCATCTGATAAAATCAAATGCTGTTTTGCCCTCTACCCATATAGTATAATAATACCTTTTAAATAGATAACTGGGCGGGAAAGGCATTCCCTGCCTCTTGCGTCCTGTGTGCCGCCTTGGCGGTATACTTCCATGTGCAAACTTTATGTATATGGTTTTGCACATTGCGCACGGGCTGTGTATAAAAATTGCTTCTGATTTTGTCAGGGGCAATTTTTTATGCACACGGGCACATAAAGAATTTAGCAGCTTCGCTACACGTGCCTGGCGCACGAGCAGGGAGAAAGACTTATCTCCTGCTCGATTGTGCATCGAACAGGAAACATCTCCCCGGCCCGAGGTCTGGAAGGAGATAAAATCTATGAACAAACAAATGTTTATTCAACAGCATACTGAAAACTAAAACAGTTTAAATGACAACAGCAGAGTGATAAAAATAATCAGATATCCCGATGTCATGCTGCTGCAGTCCATGACCAAAAGGCACGGCAAGATGGCCGGCGATGTTATGAGAGGCTTGACAAATATGATTTCCACGGACCATTACCAATCCGACTTCTTCTGCGCGGTCATGTATAACAGCGACTGTGAGATCATCGGACACGCGAATTTTACCCGCAGCAGAAAACCGTCAGGGGACAAGTTTATCGGTGTCGTGCACGCTATTTCGCCAAATCACCGTTTGCGGGATTATCAAGCACCCTGCCGCTTTCGTCAAAGCGCGAACCGTGGCAGGCGCAGTCCCACGAGTGTTCGGCGGGATTCCATTTCAGCGCGCAGCCAAGATGGGGACACCTCTTTCTGGACGGCGTGAGCAGATTCTTTGCAGATTCAAACCCGTTTATAAGAAGCTGCCATCTGATCATGTTCCTCGACGGATCAAAAAGCTCCTCAAAATCGCTGCGCCTGCCGCACACCATATCGCAAAGCAGCATAGCCGCGGTCATTGCGCCCGTCATGCCCCACTTGTTGAAACCTCCCGCGACATAGAGATTTGGTGTATTTTTCGAATACTTTCCGATGTACGGGATACTGTCAAGGCTCATACAATCCTGCGCCGCCCAGCAATATTTTTCGACGGCGCCAGGATAATTCTTTTTTGCAAAGTCCCGCAATTCCTGCCAGTTCCCGCCGTTTTTGCCCGTGCGGTGCCCACCGCCGCCCAATAGCAGCAGGCCGCCGTAATTCCGAAAAGAGAAGCCTGTTTTGGCTTCGTCAACGTACATTCCCCCAACGTTCTGCGCATTTTCCAGCGCGATTACATAAGAGCGGTGCTGATACAGCTTCATGAAATAGCCGCCGTGTTTATTGATAAAGGGGAAGTGCGTCGTCACGATCACTTTATCCGCATTAATTTTTCCACAGTCTGTGACAGCTGCCGTGTCAATCATTTCTCGAACAAATGTGTGCTCGTAGATGTTCAGATTTTTGGAGATGGAAAGCAGAAACTTTAACGGGTGGAACTGCGCCTGATTCTCAAAACATACTGCGCCTACTGTGCCTGCGGGAATGGGTAAATCGCTCGCAAGCATAGCGTTATAACCGATATTTGAGAGCGCCTCAAGTTCCTCATCAAGCTTTCGGCGATCATCGGTAACATACACATAATTATTTTTGATCTCATATTCGCAGTCGATATCATGGCAAAGTTCAGCATACTTCTCAAAGGCGGCGCGGTTTGCCTGCAGATACATTTTTGCCGTCTCTGGCCCATAGCTTTTAAGCAGTTTATGATAGATTAGTCCATGCTGAAAGGTAATCTTTGCCGTAGTGTTTCCTGTCGTCCCACCGCAGATTCTGTCCTTTTCGACAAGGATATATGGCACACCGTTTTCCTTCAGGAAATATGCGGTCAATATTCCGGCAATGCCCCCGCCTATGATTAACACCTCTGTTTCAGTATCGCCCTCAAGCGTAGGAAAATCGCGGCGCGTAACAGTTTCATTCCATAGTGATTTCAAGATTTACAGTCCTTTCATTTAGATTCATGCCTGTTCCTATTTTTTCGTTTATTGCAGAATTTATTCGAGGCACAGTAAACCTTTTCCCTGTTTGATTTTTTGCACACGATATTTGATAGCACTTCAATGCTTTCGGGAACTATACTTGCTTATACGAAAAATCGACTCTTTCACTGTGTTCTAACTGTTCCAGCACTTTCTCATAATACTGCTGCTGGTACAGCAAACGCTCCGCAATCATCTGTCTTGCCGTCTCCGTGCCGGACTTTTCTCCGAGCCGCCGCCTGATCCAGTTCATCTTCTCTTGAAGCCACTTGCGTTTCTCCTCGATCTGAAGATTCCGAAAGTCCGCATATTCCATAGCGTCATATATCCGATAGGCATCGAACCGGTCAACGTCGTCCGCATCCCCGATGCTGCAGGCAAAAGCGGTTTTTTCTCCCGGAAAATCGGCCTTGCCGTCTACATGGATCGCAATGCCATAGCAAATTTCCTGCACCCGCTCCTCTCCCAGCGTAAGCTGCTCCAGAAAAGGTCTTGCCAGCCGCGCCGACATCCTCCCGTGTTCCTGCCAGATGTTCTGGCGTCCCTCCCCTGTCTCGAATGGCATGCTGTACCCTACGTCGTGCAAAAGTGCGCCGATAATCAGCCCCTCCTCATCCAAACCTTCTTTGCGCGCGATTTGGGCCGCCGCATAAGCCGCCCGGTAGGAATGCTGCAAGCGATACTCCCCATCGGCAGGATGCTCCCGAAAATAGGCGCAGCCGGCAAACTGCTCTTTCAAAAATGCTTCTGTCTTCCGGATATTTGTCATGCTCCAGATCTCCTTTGTATTTTCACTGTATTTTTGCCTGACAGTTCTTACTTTGCAATCAAAAAATACTGTATCATCGGTCCCACAATTTCCTTTTTGTCAATTACAAAATAAGCGTCAAGTATTGTTTCAAATGCTTCCGACGATAAATCAAACTGATCCTGTCTGCCCAAGTATTCTTCTATCAGCTTTGAAATTTCAAATTCAGGGCTTCCAATATTGGGAATGTCGAGGACAAATTTTCCATTGGGTTTCATAATGCGGGAAAACTCCGCAACGGCCTGCTGCACAAACTCTTTTTCAAAATATTCCAGAGAGCCTACACACGCGCCAATATCAAAAAAACTGTCCTCATACGGTGTCTCATGCATACTAAACTGTACCCCTTGTCAAGGACAAATTTTTTATTTTGTTGCAGGGAATATG
>CAJUQZ010000128.1 GCA_910588755.1 uncultured Lachnospiraceae bacterium
CGTTTATATGGCCTGTTTTTCTGTTGCATCTTCAGTGAGTTTCCGAGACTACTCGGTGCAGTGCTCTGCACCAGCCAGAAGGATTTCCACAGCATTTCTAACCGGGGCATTCATGGCAAACTCCAGATGCGGAATCTGTTCGGGCGGCTGGCGCCTGAGCTGTTCCGCCACCTTCTGCTGCAGCTCGTCCCGCCTGGGATAGAGCACATAATTGCTAAGATACATGTCGTCATCCAGCAGATGTTTATCCCACACATCCATATCGTTCCAGGAACCCATATAAACCACATGGCCATCCTTCATCAGGCATTGCAGCCCCTCGTCCTCCTGCCAGTCGCAGCCGCCCCCCAGGTTCAGCACAGGAAGCATGGGATCCTGGGGCGGTTTGATGTACAGACTGCCAAACTCCATATAATCAAGAATCTCCAGCGGGTCCTCAAGGTGCTGGATACCCTCGTCTAACAGCTCGCCCACACTGGTAGCTTCCAGCTGGTCCTGAAGATAGTACATGGCATACCGGCAAATCTCCCTGACCTGTGTCTCGTCCACCGCCGCCAGCCACTGCAGCGTCCGGGCGGCATATTCCGGCGTAACGCCCTCATGACAGACCACCTCAATCTGCCTGTGAAAACAGGGAAACTCTGCATACCCCGTAATCCAGCCAAACGCATCTGTCCCGGCATTGATCAAAATATCTTCAAAGCACATTTCTGACATCTATA
Organism: uncultured Lachnospiraceae bacterium; assembly: GCA_910588755.1. GTDB lineage: Bacteria > Bacillota > Clostridia > Lachnospirales > Lachnospiraceae > COE1. Next base: position 723 of record CAJUQZ010000128.1, read on the forward strand.
TCTCCTCCTGAATGGCACATCAAATCCATCATCCCAGTTATATTCGCTTAGCTGCTTTTTCAGCTCATCGTATTCCATACCGACTGCTCCTGTCCAATGCCCATATCCCAAAGCGCGTCCACGTATTCGTCCACCCATTTTACCCCATGCGCAAACCATTCCTGCTTCTTATCGTCCGGGTCTGGCGCTTTGAGAACAAGTCTTGCCGGCGGCGCAGCATAGATATCATTAAATAACTCCATCCCCTTAGGATAGCAAAACCACAGGGACCGGTCCGGATCCGGGTGCTCCCGCCGCCACAGGGCAAATTCAGGAAGAAAGTTCTTGTATTCCGGCATTTTAAGCGCCTGGAATTTGTCCTCCGGCAGCAGAATCTGGGCCAGGCAGTACAGTCCATGTGCGTATGTACAAAAAGGCCGAAAGCCCAGCACATATTTCTTATCCTTTGGCAGTCCCTTGCACACTGCCAGCAGATCCTCGCTGCCCTTGTCCATGTCACCACTCACCAGATCCAGCAGAAAGGAAACCATCCCCTTTTCCAGCAGGGTGGACTTCTTCCGTTTTATGAACTGCTCCGCATCAGGCACTGCCCACTCCAGTACAGCCTTGTCCCTGTACCACAGCCCGATCAGCAGGTGGGCAGCGGCTGGAAAGAATGGGTTGTTGCAGTTCTTCACCTTTGCAAGCTCTGGCGGCAGTATCCGCTCCATCGCCGGAATATTCCCGCAGAGAAAACACTCCAGCATACAATGAACATTCCTCTCATGGTTGTAGCTGCCATAAATCACGGGCATCATCATGCTCTTGCTCCACTGGTTAATCACCCGACAAAGTCCGGGCCAGTCCGCCTTCTCAATACATTCCTCTGTCCATGCATTCCAATCCCTCGGCTCTGGCGCCAGGGAGGAAACAAAGGTCATCTGGTTATGGAACAGATGACGCAGCCGCGCCTTACCCTCCGGCTCCTTTCCTGGATCCGTAAACCTGTCCATAATTTTCTGGTATTTTTCCTGCAAGACTGCAAAATCCGTCTGTAGTTCCATATCCTTTCCTCCTAAAGGTTCATTTTTTATGGCATACATCTGACATATGCGCAACCGTATCTCCATAGCCGTATTATATCACTGCGCTGCCCTAAACTGCAACTATCCTGCGTCAATTATACTGCACAGGAATATTTTGCATTACTGTTCACATAGGACTTCGCATCTGGCTTCCACTTCAAATCATATTTTCTTCTCTCCATATGCCCAGCTTTTCAATCCTTTCACAAGCCTGATATTTACTACACCCATAACTGTTCCAAACATACTATATATTTCCTGTCCGCCAGCTTTTTTTGTCTATACGCTTTCACAACATCCAGAAATTTATTTTTTTCGTCCGAATCATGATATACTTGCGCAATCTTTTTTGCCAAATTAGGGTATTTTACAATTATATATAAGTACCTCCTTACAAAATATTCTGTCATCCTACGAAGTTCCCAGTCCTCCATGCATTCAAGAAATTCGTCTATCTTAGTGCTATCCCCAAATAAATTATCATTGAAAATCCGATTAAAGCACATTGGTACATAAGACAATATTTCCAATTTCATTTTTTTGCAAAAGATCAACAAATCTATCGCAACCTCCACCGACTCCGCCAAAACATAATTGATATTCTTTACCGAGTATAGTAACATACTTCTTAACTGCTTTTCCTCAATAACTGCATGACTTATTCTTAAACCATGAATTGCGGCTACTGGATCAAAACCAAATAAAACATTAAACCTTTGAAATACGATATTTATTAACTTTACACCTCGAGCGGGATTATCGAGCAATAATATTAACTTTAATACCACCACCAAAAACAGGGGATTCTGCGTTTGCTCCATTGAAATTTTTTTCGTAATATCACGCATTACCCTATCTGCGTTGCTCTGCACGCCTCCTACCATACGGGCAACTTCCAAAAAATCATTTATGCACTCCAGCCGTAAAGATAACAACTGATTAAATCCAATTTCCAGTAAACAGCTGACCTCTTTTAGCCTGCCATTCATGATACATAATCGCAGTATATCCATCATAACCTGAGGTGATGAATCATATATTACATCTGCGTATTGTACAATATAATCCAGTAATTCTTCTGTCTCAGACTCGTCAGTCAAAAAACATACCTTAAGCATCCCCGCCAGAGAAGTCCAAGAATGAACCTGTTTATAACAAAACACATCTGACATCCCACTAATAGACTGTTGCAGTTCATCAATTGAACAATTTTGTTCCAATAGATCTATATATTCATACAACAACTGTGGCGTGCTGCGTATTACTTTCTCAAATATTCCATATAAGTCAGCATTTTTCCCTATAAATCCATCCGGACTTCCTATCTTTTTGAGACACGCAAAAACCCCGAATACTATTTGGGCATTATTTGAATACCCACGTAAAATAATGTCGATAAAGTCTGCTGCCTCGATTCTCATACTTACAGGATGGTGTATTTTTCCAAGACAAGTATCCATACATAATATCCAGTCTAAAACCAAGGCAGCATCCACTTTTGTGCCCTGTAAAATACGCAAACCGGCATACATATTTTCTTCCAATGAGAATTCCGTGTTATTCCCCAGAATATATTCTTTCATTTCCCCAAGAAGCATCTCAAATTCCACATCTATACCTTTACGAATCAACCACTGCCTGTCCTCCTGCTTCCTGCTGTTTTGCGTTTTTGCGACATGTAATCCATATAGCTTGTACGAAATATCATCCTGTAAAAAATTAAAGATATCTTTTTGTTTTTGCAGCAAATCTCTCTGTTCATTTTTGCCTGCGCCCAGCTTTTTCCCAATACATATTTGTCCATCCGTTTTCGTAATATTATATAGTGATATAAACTTTAATAAATCCTCTTCTGGCAGATTCGTTTTCCAAAATTGTGATACATATTCCCAAACCTTTTTGCCCATTATACGTTCCGAAGTTTTTTTTGTCGTTATCTGTAATATTAATAGATTTATAAAGTATATCGCGCAATGTTGTAAATAGGATTTCTCCTTCACGCCGCCAAAAACCTGTTCCCCCCAGCTCATCGGCATAAAAAATCCATTACATAACATATCTATTTGTTTGTCAAACACTTCTTCTATTATGGTATCATAACCCAATCGCTTACTGTGAAAATACCTTCCTATTATAGTCTCTTTCCATTCAACTATCATTTCGATAATTTCAGGCTCCGTAGAAAAACATGTGTTTATTAGGGCAGCATAATATTTTTTGTCAAAAGAATTCGGATCATTTAACGCATTTTGATAGCGACAATCATCACCTCTGACTGAATTTTTTATTTCATCTAGTCCATCCATAGCACGAACCAGATATTTTAGCACTAAGTCTGCAACTAAAAACTCATAAAATGTTTTATGTAGGAATTCAAACGCCGTGTTTTTGTCCTCCTCCTCTGCATCCTTTGACTTTGAATAATGGATAAAAAAGAAACTACCAAATAACCCTTCGGCGCTCGTCAGCATTCTTCCGCTGTCTCTATATACGGATCTGTGTGCCTCCATATATATCAAACATTTGTTCATCTCGTCTACTGTCAATGAAAGCTGACCCTTAGTAAACATTCCTAATGCCGCTATCCCTAACCTTTCCATTTCAAAGTTTACCATTGCCTCCTTTTCCTTTTCCGGTAATTCATCATATGCGGTCTCCTCTCCTCTTGGACCTTTTCTGAGCTCCCTTCTTATAAATCGTCCTAACAATTCATTATACAATTTTGTTCGGTTAAGGTTTTCTCCCTGTCCTAAAGAATTTCTTCCTTCTTCCAAATTTGCGTCATAAATAGCCAGCATCAGCAATAAAAGTGGCTGCCTTGAAAGTTCGGCCACATTTTTATCATTTGGGGGCAGCATAAAATAATTTATATGTTCACTCCTAAATATACCAGCATTGCTTTGATTCCATATTGCTATCCACTTCGCCTTTTGCTCCTCATTAAACTCAAGCAGCTTCATAACAAGCGTATCAACCGGTATATCCGCCTTATCAATTAATGTTTCCCTACTTGTCACCACGACCCTCACTGGTCTGTGCCTATCCATGCATTCTTGCTGAAATCTTAAGATTTTTTTCAATAGTCCCCTATATACCCTGCCCGTCGCCTGCAAAACCTCGTCATAACCATCAAACACTATCGTAATCGGATTATATTTCATATGCTTTGCAAACCATTTGAATGTAAAAAACGGTTCAGAAGCATCCCCATCCTTTTTAATCTGATCACAAACAATGTCTTCTATTTCCTTTTCAACACTGACCTCTCTCAAAGGAACACGAATAAAGAGATTGTTTTCATCAATCATTCTCGCGCAAATGATTTTCGTAAGCAGCGATTTTCCTCCTCCCGGTTCGCCCAGAATAAGCAATAGGTTCTCCATGCCCTGCTGTGCCATGCAATACTTTGCCCAAAATGAGTCCATATTATTATGCTCTTCAAGGTTTTCCCATGTCTCTTTCTTTTCAAGCTTCTCTTTTCCTGTATACTCTAGCATTTTGTATGTCTGTGGTATAAATGCCTTACTTATGGACGGATACACCAATTTTTCATCCCTGCTTTTTGATTCTATAATAGACCTTTCAATTTCCTTTTTATATGTTTCTATCAGTACATTGGCAATGTCTTTTACCTTTGCTTCCTCAATTTTTTCAGGCAAGTCAAGCATCATCTTTTCTAGGTGCTCTAATCCAACATCAATCTTACTGCCCGTATCACATACGACAGAAATAATTTTTTTATACCTGTCTTCAATATGCATATATTTTAAATTTTCCTGTCTAATCTGCATATAAATATAAAACTCATTAAATTGACTTGCCAGATAACAATACTGTTGTTCACAAACTGACTCAATCCTTTACTCATTGATTCATATAATTTATTAAGGTCCTCCTCAACTTTTGCATATCCATATACTATATTTGGAAAAATTATTTCTGCATCCGTTAACAAATCCTCCTTAGCGCCTTCACCCCAGTCGGCAATTTGATATATGTATTTTTTCTCATCAACAGACAATTTAATGGTTTTCCGTATTTGTTCTGGAAGCTGTTCGTCCAATACGTCAAAAAATGCTGTATAATATATCATTGAATACGCCCACTGCATTTGTTCCATCTTTTTATCACATTCAATTGTTTTCTCCGTAACAATTTTATCCAAAATACGTTTCCCAATATTTATTAACTGATCTTTTACCATTAACGCATTTAAAAAAACACTTATGTCACCACTAATATTTTTGACACCTAATAATAAAATGACCGCTCCCAAAAGCGCGTTTAAGTCATCGGCTATTCCCACCAGATTATGGTTTCCTTTCAACTGCTTACATATATGATCAAATGACAACTTTTTCATTTTTGCCTCCTGTATGCCATAACTTATTGACGGCTCCTTAGGGTGTGTCTGACAGATGCATATTTTTATACGAAACCGTCAGATCACAGCGCTCTGCCGCTTTGCCCGCTACTGATCCATTCGCGTAATTCTATCTCCTTCGGATGACACATTCCTTAGCGCTCCATCCAGTCATGGTGCCAAGCAGGTGATTCACGAATCTAATTTCTGGCAGGATGGAATACCAGTGGGTATGTCCATACTATACCACAGATAATACAATAAAGCATTATGGCAAATTAAAAATTTATAAATTGTCGTACCGCAGGCAGGTCCACATCCTAATGAAAACCTGTTTTATTATTGCTATTTATGAAAGTAATCACACGATACATGGCAAGTCGTGCCAAAATCGTTTCAGAATCGTAAGCATACAAACAAAAATGAGTCAGGCACTCAAAAAAATGAAGAAATTTCATGGATTTCTATAGAAATCTGTGTGTGATCCTACTATAACATTGATGTTATAAAGCTGGTCAATACAAAGAAGGTTTTTCAATGATAACGATGATAACGATAAAATCAAATGGATTCTTTTTAAGAAATTACAGCGTAACAGATTTTGAGGATATCTCCGGGTTACAATCGGCACAGGAATCGCTTTGTTGGTTATTTTAATTGCAGTAGTTGTATTATTTGGAAATGAACTGCGTTCCCTGATGTCCTTGAAAAAATTGATGATTGAGGAAGCCATTGCGTACAATGGCGTGTTCTTTATAATCTTACAACGGGCTTTTGCTGCCAGCCACCCGCCACGCATCCCCGCAAAAACTTTTTGGAACGGTGTTGTGTGGCTGTAGCTGGCGTGGGCATCTATTATGAGCTTATATAAACATTCGTTTATTCTAGTTGATAATCACAAGCGTTGATTCTGACTGATAAAACCTGCAGCTGCTCCTGCACCAACTCAATCTCGTTCTTGTCCAGCATATTTTTTATCTGGCTCCGTGTTCGCCCCAGAACCGCAGCAAGTTGTTTTTCCGGTCGGATTTTCAATTGACAGGGATTGTGTATTGTCAACAAAATCTGCTCCCCATTATGATGCTTACCGGATTCCCGCAGCTTGGCAAACCCATAATCCACTCCTTCAAGGTCAATCTCTGCCCTGTTTTTCCGAAATAACTGCAGGTCTCTGCCATACTGCCCTGCAAGCTGCTCATCGTTATCCAGAAAGCGCTGATATTCCTTCTTTGGTATGGCAGAAACCTTCTGCCGCTCATAAACCGCCAAGTTCAGCGAGTGCCGGCAGTCCTCGCACTGGTAGATCAGCCAGATATCCAGCCTGCCGCCGTTGGCGTTGACGCGGAACTTTCTCGTGTTTACAAACAATCTCTTTCTGCCGCATTTCGGACACCCCCGAAGGACTTTGAACGAACTGTTCAGGATTATTTCATATTCAATTTCATATTCAGTTTTAAATTCTTTTATGTCTTTTATTTCATTTTTATCGAAATAGCTCATCTGCATCTCCTGTTCCCAGAGCGTAACCAATAAAGCTCTGACATAATAGGATTCGATGCGCGGGCTATCACATTTTATATTTACTTTTTACGATATTTGCAATAGCCGCGCTATGCAAAGTAAACAGGTGTGGTCATAAACAAATCGCTCCTTTATCAGACAGATTTGGGAATCGTGCTTCCTTTGGGGCATTTTCCTGATGCCTTCATAATCTTTTCAATACAGACACAATTTTTCTGTTATTTCCCATGTAATACAACATAGCATATCTGTGTTTCGCCTTCCACCTCACATATTTTTGCAAAAAAAGATGAGCCAGTACTATGTACCAGCCCATCATTTTATTCGTTTGTCTTTTTATTCGTTTGTATTCCTATTCACTTGTCTTTCTATTCACTTGACTTTCTATTCACTTGACTTTTTAAAATTTCTCAAAATACGCTGTATACTCTTCTCGGACAGAAAGTACCTGCGCGCCAGCTCCTCAGTCCTGCTCCCGGCCTGATAGTCCTCATATATCTGCCTGTCGCGCTGCCAGAGCTCCTGTCTGATCTGCGTGCCGCTTCCCCACGCCTGTCTGTTTGACGGCTTGCGCGGGATATAGATGCTCTCCCCGTCAACATACTGCTGTATCATCTCTATGATTTCAATGGGCAGAATTTCTTCTGCTCTTATATAGCCCATGTCTGCCTCCTAAACTTATATAGTACAAGGAAAGCATTGGCTATAACAATTTGATTGATTGCAATAGCCAGTGCTATGCAGACATAACATATCGTTTCATATAAAAGTATCCCCCCTCACCTATAGCCGACAGAACGTTTTCTCTCTATTTGCACTCTCATTTTACCATTAATGCGGCCATAATGCAATATCTGCATCAAATGCGCACGGAAGCTTGTGGATATCCCATAAATGTGCTAAACTAGTATAACCCACACGAAATACCCTAATGTTTGGCGCAGAATATTTTTCTGAGAGTACTGCTTCCCAAACGCAGGCGTAGCGGTGGCTACGTCGAGACTCCGCGATGGACATATCTGGAGGTTTTTTGATGATATTTCCAAAAGTATTACAATCTCTGCAGAATGTACATAGAATCATACAAAGATGGATAGAACTTTTACTGCCAAACCTAGAAAAACGCCAGTCACAGGAGATTCTGCGGCTTATCTGCCATAAATATCATGAAGAAGAACCAGGGACAAAAAGCAGGACAGATGCGCCTAAGAAATTTCTGTCAGGGAAGCCCATGCGCTTCCTGCACATCTCATGGGAAGATTGGAAAGAGCACAAATGGCTGTCCGTTATCTGCCATCCATCGTTTTTGCAAAGGCAGTACAACCGCGAAGTCCTAGCAGGACTTTGCAGCTTCCTGCAGAAAGAAAATCTGGTTCATCCAGACGGAATAGGACAGGAGCTGTATTTTGCCCTGTGCACTGCATATGGATTTTTCACGGATATGGACAGTACGGCAGCGGCTGACAGGCAGACGAAACTGGCGGCATCGCCCGAAGCAGAGCGCGCGTATGTCCGTGTGAAAGGGCTGCTTGCTGAACACCCCAGGCACCGGGAGTATGTGCAGGATTTACAGCTCTGGTCTGACCTCAAAGAGGAACGCTGCTTCTTTTCTTTCTGTCAGGAGGCATGCTGCCCATTGCAGGACACAAAGGCGCGGGGACAGCAGGCCGCCTTTGATGAGAGTTTTCCAGACATGGCGGAACAATGGTTGCTGATGTCCTCCCTTCCTGACTCCGATATGGAATTTGCCCTCCGCAATCTCTGCAGTCTGCCGCATCCTTTGTTCTCACGGCAGTTGGCTGCGAAAATGCAGGAATACACGCAACTGCGTCATATGCAGCAGGAATTTTTCCAGGCGTTTGTGTGCGCACTGGACCATACAGAAAAAGGTCACTGCGTCCATGAATGCGGATATGTGCCGCATATGCAGCGCTTTGGCGCCCTGATGGCACAGTATGACTCTGCGGGACAATGGAAAAAGCTCCTGTGCAGCCGCCGTTTCCAGAACGATTTGCGCGACTGGGTGCTGCACCCGCGCTACGGCTGCTATGTCAGCTCCATGCCCAGGTATCTGGAATACTACGTGTGGCGGGAAGTGCGCCGCCAGTTCGACGGCAGTTCGCCCTTTGAGGAGGAACTTCTTGCGTGGCTTAAAAATGACCTGTACTTCACAGAATACGAAAAACGCTATCAAAAAGAATTGGTATGGAAGGAGCAACAGATAGAAAAAGCCTATTTCCGCGCATTGTTTCCCCTGCCGGAACGAAGCGCGGGTAAGCTTGAGGTGCTCCGCATGGCAGAGCTGGGAAAGCCGTTGGATGCAAAGAAAGCATCAGAAGCGCTCAGCGAACTGTACAAATATGATGAAACGGCGTTGCGCCGCCTGACACAGGCCACGAATACTATGGTGCATTTCAATTTCCTCCTGAGCGCGCCAAAGGACAGTGATACGGCGGCATGGGGAGACGCGGTCTGTTTTCTGGAGGATGAAGTCCTAATCTACCTCCGGGAGGAAAACGGAACCTGCCGCTTAAGCCACGCTACTTTTTTTGACCTGATCTCACACATAGTAGACAGCAAGGCAGACTGCCATCTCACACATAAGAAATCTTTCTATAATGATGCGTTTATAGAGACAGTCTGTAAAAATATGTATCTATACGAAAGCTATATATCAGGTGATATTTTCTGATCGGAGATAAAATCTACAGTTCCTAATTAACTGATATCTGTTTTATAGCGCGCAAGGGGTATAACTATGAATCAATCGCAGACAAACAAAATTCTTCTTATCGGTATCAATGCCAAGTACATACACTCCAACCCGGCTGTCCACAGTCTGAAGGCCTATGCGGACAAATATTACCCTGAACGTCCCGATGACTGCACTGTCGGGATTGCAGAGTACACGATCAACCAGCCATCTGGCGCCATCCTAGCAGACCTCTATCAGAGAAAACCGCAGGTGGCAGCCTTTTCCTGCTATATCTGGAACTGGATGATGGTACAGGAGCTGCTCGCAGAGTTGCCAAAGCTTCTGCCCGACACCGCACTCTGGCTTGGCGGCCCTGAGGTTTCTTATCATACCCAGGAGCTGATGCAGTCATTCCCCCAGCTTACAGGTATCATGGTCGGTGAGGGCGAGGAGACCTTCCTGGAGCTTTTGAAATATTATTGCGCGCACACAACATCCCTAAAAGAAATCAAGGGTATTGTCTGTAAAGACGGCTTTACAGGAGAACACGCTCCTATGAATCTGAACCGGATTCCTTTTTTCTATTATGACACGCTTGTCACTTTTAAAAACCGTATCATCTACTACGAATCCCAGCGCGGTTGCCCATTTCAGTGCGCCTACTGCCTGTCTTCCATAGACAAAAGCCTCCGCCTGCGCGACATCGAAACGGTAAAAACCGAGCTGAAATATTTTCTTGACAACAACGTACCGCAGGTAAAATTTATTGACCGCACATTTAACTGCAATGAACACCATGCACTTTCCATCTGGACCTATCTGAAAGAAAATGACAATGGTGTCACAAATTTTCACTTTGAGATCGCAGCAGACCTGTTGACCGACAGCCAGCTTGAAGTGATGTGCGGCATGCGTCCCGGATTGATCCAGCTCGAAATCGGCGTGCAGTCCACCAACAAAGCCACACTGCAAGCGATCAACCGCCGCACGGACATTGACGCACTCCGCCGGAAAACTGCCGCAATCCACAGCTTCCACAATATCCACCAGCACCTTGATCTGATCGCTGGACTTCCGCACGAGGATTATAACAGCTTTGCGCAATCGTTTAACGCTGTCTATGAAATGGAGCCAGACCAGCTGCAGCTTGGCTTTCTGAAAGTACTAAAGGGCTCACCGATGGAACAGCGCGCCAGTGAGTATGGCATTGTCTGCAACTCCCATCCGCCCTACGAGGTCCTGTACACAAGGTGGCTTTGCTTTGATGACCTCCTGAAATTAAAAGGCATCGAAGAAATGGTAGAAATATACTACAATTCCAGCCAGTTCTCCCATACCCTGCCCGTCCTGAACCAGGCGTTTGCCTCTCCCTTCCACATGTACGAGGCGCTCGCTAACTATTACCGCGCAAACGGATATACGACTAGTACACCCTCACGGCTCTACCGCTACCAGGTACTGCTGGATTTCGCATGCACTGTCGCCCCTGACCTGCGTGCCCTTTTTGTTGAGCTTCTCACCTTTGACCTCTATTTGCGTGAGAACCTTAAAAACCGCCCTGATTTCTCCACAGAAAATATGCTGGAGAGAGATGCCGCGGAAAAGCAAAAAGTACGTCAGTTTTTCGAGCGTGAAATAAAAACGCACGAACATCTGAAAGGCTATGAGGTCTGTACACCGGCGCAGCTTCTGCGAATGACGCATATCGAACGCTTTTCATTCCCGGTGTGGGAGAAATGCCCCGCAGACTGCACTGTTCGGCTGGCGCGCCCCGCCTATATCCTGTTTGATTACCAGGACCGCAGCGCGCTGACGCATGATGCTGCTTTTTATATCATTCCTTTATAAAAATGCTAAATGACATCATGACAAACAGACAGACAAGGCAGCTCATAACATTTCCCTGTACACCCGCATGACATTCCGGTACAGAATGTTGTCGATCTCCGCGCCTGTAAAGTGCTGTCGCTCCAATTCGTCTGCGAGCTTATACATCTGGGAACAGTCCTGTATCTCAAGTTCCCCTCCGATGCCGTCAAAGTCTGTGCCAAGCCCAAGACATTCACTGCCTCCCACATGAAGCATGTGACGCGCGTGCGCTGCCATGCGTGCCACGGTGGAGTGACTGTCGTTTGTCTGATTCAAAAAACAGCCATAAAAATTGAGTCCTATGACACCACCGCGCTCCGCGATTGTCCGAATCATGTCGTCTGTAAGGTTTCTGCAGTGTCCGCACAGCGCACGCGCATTGGAATGACTCGCCACAAACGGTCCCTTCGTTTGACGCGCGATATCCCAGAACCCTGCGTCCGACAGGTGCGAGACATCAATGATCATGCCAAGCTCCTGCATTCGTTCTACAAACAAAAAACCTTTTTGGGTCAATCCCATAGAGCTGTCAAACAGACAGAATCCATTGCCGTCTTTTACAAAGCTGTCTGTTTCAGTTTTCATCTCTGGCCGCGTATCTCTCACAAACAGATTTGGCCCTGCAAGTTCGTTTGGATAATTCCAGGTTAGTGTCATCATGCGCGCACCAAGCTGGTACAGCTTCTCGAGATTTTCGATTTCTCCCTTACAGCAGCCGCCCTCCTCGATTGTCATAAGCGCGGACATCTTTCCCTGCCGCTCATTGTCGAGGATTTCGTCATATGTCTTTATGACACAAATGTCATTTTTGTTTTTTTCCATTTCTTCCTGAAATACACCTATCAACTCCATCACATATGCAAATGGATCCAGCCCTTTCTTCAGATCAACATACATGGCAAAATTCTGCAGAATATAACCAGACTGCCTCATCCTCTGAATGTCAATATGTAAATTGTTTCGGGAAAGCTGCTGCGGACCGTCGCTTGCTCCCGAAGCCATATTCCCCATAGCATCCGCGGATTCCCGGGGAATAGCATATTCCTGGGAAATGGCACTTTTCGGGAAATTACCACTTTTTTGGGAAGTGGCACAGTCCTGGCGAATGGCACATTTCCTACTTTCCCAGATTTCAGAAATTGTATCACAGTGCATGTCGGCGATTTTCATTTTGCTACTCCTCTGTTTTAAACATATATTCTAAACTATAAATGAGCAAAAATTGAAATTTGCACAAATTTGTCCGCCATACAACGACA
>CAJUQZ010000129.1 GCA_910588755.1 uncultured Lachnospiraceae bacterium
CCAAACATTAGGGTATTTCGTGTGGGTTATACTGGTATGAATCGTTTTGGTTTATTTTGCGAGAGCATGTCAGGAAATAGTAGAATGCTGGATTTAACTAGTGCTCTATCCAGTCAGAAATTAGACTTGTGAGCCGCATGATTTGTGCCAGTGCTAGGCAAAATTTCGACGGCGATGCGGTGGCATCGTCTAGAAATTTTAACGACACAATGGTGTAAAGCAGGTGGTTCACAAGTTTAATTTCTGGCCGGATAGAGCACTAGGGACTCAAATTACAGGACATACTGTCTGAAGCGGCGTCAGGGGAAGCTTAGCCAGCCGGAATGACAGGGATACAGGTGGAGGGATCGCTATGCTTAAAGTGACTGTATGGAATGAAAATCTGCATGAGCAGCAGCAGGAGGAAGTGAGGCGGATTTATCCGGATGGAATCCACGGCTGCATTGCAGGCTTTCTGAAACAGGATAAAAATATTTTCGTGCGCACGGCAACGTTGGAGGAGCCAGAACATGGCCTGACAGAGGCGGTTCTTGCAGATACGGATGTGCTGGTTTACTGGGGACACATGGCACACCATGCGTTTTCTGACGAGGTGGCTTTGCGCATACAGCGGCATGTGTTGCAGGGAATGGGATTGATCGCGTTGCATTCAGCGCATTTTTCCAAGGCAGTAAAGCTGCTCATGGGGACGGGCATGACGCTGCGCTGGAAGCACGGGGACCGCGAGCGGTTGTTTGTGACTGCGCCGTACCACCCGGTTGCACAGGGGGTTCCAGCGCATTTTGATATTCCAGTTGAGGAGATGTATGGCGAGTACTTTGATATCCCAAAGCCGGATGATGTGGTATTTACCGGGTGGTTTGCGGGTGGGGAGGTATTTCGCAGTGGCTGCACGTTTACGCGTGGGCAGGGCCGGATCTTTTATTTCCAGCCGGGGCATGAGGAGTATCCGATTTATCACATGCCCGAGATCCAAAGGATACTTACCAATGCGGTGTACTGGTGTTCTGAGGTCAGGAGGCTGCAAAGGCCAACCGACTGTACGGCGGTGAAGGTGACGCTGGAGGAGGAGTACATGAACCCAATCAGGCTGTCGGTATTTTATGACCACATTATACAGGCTGTTAACCAGGCGAAGGGGGATAAGTCGCTCAATCAGGTTATGCGGCTGTGCAGTGATTTTGGGATACGTGGTATTGATATCGAGTACAGGCAGCTCTGCGCAGATTACGACAGGATCGATGAGGCGCTTCGGTATAATTATATGGAAGTAGCTAGCATTTATCAGTTTTATGACCTGCGAAACAGAGTTGACATCAACACAGCCAGGGAGCAGATTGATATGGCGCACAGATTGGGAGTAAGACAGGTTCTGATCGTGCCGGGATTCCTGGACGGTGAGGAGGCAAAGGCACTTCACCGTGCAAGTAGCGATTATTTTGCCGTGGAGCGGTTTATGGAGCAGAATCTGTGTATCCAGTCGATGAGGGAAGCGCTGGCAGAGCTTACGCAGTACGCGAAGCCGCTTGGCGTGGAGGTGACGCTCGAGGACTTTGATGATATCAGGTCGCCGTATTCGCGGATGAATGAACTGCTCTGGTTTATGAGAAATGTGCCCGGTCTCAAATGTACCTTTGATATGGGAAATTTTGCGTTTTCTTATGAGAATGTGATGGATGCCTATGAGCTTTTGAAGCGGTATATCGTACATGTGCATTGTAAGGATAGGGGAAGCGAGGGCAGCGGGCTGAAATCCGTACCAACAGGAAGCGGTTATATCCCTGTCGCGCAGCTTGTCAGAAAGTTAAGGGAGGCCAGTTATCGCGGATACCTTACAATTGAGCATTTTGGGGACATCGATCAGCTGGCGGGTATAGAACAGTCTGCGCATTTCCTGAAGGCGATTATATGATATTCGTTGGCAGAGTACAAGGAGGATGGGGCATTGGCAAAATATATTATGGCATTGGATGCAGGGACTACCAGCAACCGCTGCATTCTGTTTGATGAAAGGGGCCGAATGCGCAGCGTCGCGCAGAGGGAGTTTACACAGTATTTTCCGCAGCCAGGATGGGTTGAGCATGACGCGGATGAGATCTGGGCAAGCCAGCTTGGCGTCGCGGTCGAGGCGATGAACATGATTGGCGCCTGTGCAGGGGACATTGCTGCGATCGGTATAACGAACCAGCGCGAGACAGCGATCGTGTGGGACAAAAATACAGGTGTGCCAGTGTATCCAGCAATCGTGTGGCAGTGCAGACGCACATCGCAGGCCTGTGATGCGTTGAGAGAAAAAGGGCTTACAGAGCGTTACAAGAAAAAGACGGGCCTTGTAATCGACGCTTATTTCTCGGCGACAAAGGTAAAATGGATATTGGACAATGTTCCCGGGGCGCGGCAACGGGCTGAGAAAGGAGAACTTTTGTTTGGAACTGTAGAGACATGGCTGATCTGGAAGCTCACGAAGGGTGCTGTCCATGTTACAGACTATTCTAATGCCTCCCGCACGATGCTCTTTAATATCAATACATTAGCGTGGGATGAAGAAATCCTGGCGGAATTGGATATTCCCAGGTCGATGCTCCCTGAGGTGAAGCCGTCAAGCTGTATCTATGGGGAGGCGGATGCATCCTTTCTTGGAGGGGCGATACCGATTGCGGGGTCAGCAGGTGACCAGCAGGCGGCACTGTTTGGACAGACCTGCTTTACGGCAGGGGAGGTGAAGAACACCTATGGGACAGGCTGCTTTCTGCTCATGAATACAGGTGAGAAGCCAGTATTTTCCGACAATGGGCTGGTGACCACAATTGCGTGGGGGCTTGATGGCAAGGTGAATTATGCGCTGGAGGGCTCCATCTTTGTGGCTGGGGCGGCGATACAGTGGCTGCGCGATGAGCTTAGAATCATTGATTCCGCAGAGGATTCCGCGTATATGGCACGGAAAGTGGCGGACACAAATGGCTGTTATGTTGTCCCGGCCTTTACCGGGCTGGGGGCACCGTACTGGGACCAGTATGCGCGGGGAACGATTGTCGGCATTACGCGGGGGGTCAACAAGTGCCATATTATCCGCGCAACGCTGGATTCTATAGCGTATCAAGTGAATGATGTCCTTGCCGCGATGGAGGCGGACTCCGGGATTACAATTTCCACACTGAAGGTGGACGGGGGTGCAAGTGCGAATGACTTTCTGATGCAGACACAAGCGGACATTGTCAATGTCCCAGTAATCCGTCCACAGTGTGTGGAGACCACTGCGATGGGAGCAGCTTATCTGGCAGGGTTAGCAGTGGGATACTGGACGGGTAGGGACGAGGTCATGAAAAACTGGGAAGGCAATTGTGTGTTTGAACCTTCGATTGGGGCACAGGACAGGGAGAAACGAATCAGTGGCTGGCATAGGGCTGTCAGGTATGCCTATGGCTGGGCAAAAGAATCCTGATAAAATCCTGATAAAAAAAGGAACCAAGAAGGTTCCTTTTTTGAAGCATTCAGATCAGAAGCATTCAGATCAGAAGTTTTCAGATTTAAAGTTTTCAAATCAGAAGCATTCAGATCAGAAATCTCTAAATATCAGAAGCTTTTAGTAGACGTAGATCAGAAATCTCTAAATATCAGAAGCTTTTAGTAGACGTTCTAAATCAGATTAATTAAAAAACTGTTTTACGCGTCCGCTTTGGTTTTCCATGTATTTGCGCTGCATCATAATGCTGTAGGTATTCAGAAGCTGGTTTTTCTTTAACTCCGTTACGCCCTTGCCATAGTCAGTGTCTTCAATGCGGCTATGTGCTGCTGTCAGGTTATAGACCGCGTTGTTGCCATATGCAATCGTATGGTCCAGCCTGTTGGATGCAGCACCAAGAGATGAGCGCTGTGCAGATACCTTTGCGATGGCATCTGCGATCGCATCGATGGCGTTGGTGCCGGCCATACCGGTCTTGTCAGCAACATTTAAGCCCTTGATGCCAATACCAGCTGCATTCAGCGCATCAATATTGACAGAAATCTTATTGGCCATGTCAGATTCGGCACCTACGTGAAGCGAGGTGGAGAAGCTGTCAGCGCGGTCAACACTGCCCTTGCTGATGACAAACTGCACTTTTGATGCGTCGTTTGGATCGATCGTGCCGGCAGAAACGGTTGCGGCTGTTGTGGCGCCTACACTGCTTGCGGCTGCAAGCTGCTCCTGAATCTTTTCGTACGCAGTGTCCGCTGTGATGAGATTTGGATTTGACTCGTCGTCTTGGTCGCCAATCATGTAGTCTATGCCGCCAATTTTAATTTTATCCCCTGTTTTCAGG
The DNA here is from genome assembly GCA_910588755.1 of uncultured Lachnospiraceae bacterium. Lineage (GTDB taxonomy): Bacteria > Bacillota > Clostridia > Lachnospirales > Lachnospiraceae > COE1. The sequence goes on from CAJUQZ010000129.1 coordinate 4,302, forward strand.
GCATCCATCGTAAAAGTTGCGGTCTTGCTATCCTGAGTCAGGGTGCCTGTAATGCCGGCATCGCGTGCGCTTACAGGGACAGAGCTTCTGCCAGAGCCACCCTTTAACAGATAGTTCTCATTAAATTTGGTGGTTGCTGATACGCGGTCGATTTCCTGAGTAAGCTGATCAATTTCGGCCTGTATGGCACCTCTGTCAGATGAAGAATTAGTACCGTTGGCAGCCTGTATACTCAGTTCGTTTACGCGCTGGAGCATGTCGGACACAGAGCTCATCGCGCCCTCTGCAACATTGAGCATATTTTGGGAAGTCTGTGCATTGTATACGCCGGCACTTAAACCGTTTGTCTGCTTTAGAAGCTTTTGTGCAATGGCAAGTCCTGCTGCGTTATCGGCTGCGGAATTAATGCGTTTTCCGCTGGACAGCTTCTGGAAGGAACGGCCCAGGTTGCGGTTATTCTGCTTTGCAATGTAAGACATAGGTGATATTCGCATAAATATTCCTCCTTTCCTACGGATTTTGCTAAGGTATATACCTAGTTTTACACCTTAAGCATATCACATTCAAATCAGGGGCGCAAGGGCAAAGATGACAAAATGTTCCATATCAGATATGTAAATTATTCGGAAATTATTAGAATTTATATTATTTCTGAGAAAAATTTCTTGCCAGTAGACACCAAAAAGGCATATGATAGATACAAGCCAATAGAACAAAAAGGCATATGAAGGCATATGATAGATACAAGCCAATATGAATAAGGTAGAAAGGATATACCAGTATGATGAAGCAGGCAGATCAAAGGAATTTGACCATGGTCATGGATTTGTATGAGCTGACAATGGCAAATGGATATTTCAATGATAAGGATATGGAAACGCGGGTGGCGTTTGACGTGTTTTACAGGAAAAATCCTGACAGGGGCGGATTTACCATCTTTGCAGGGTTAGAGCAGATCGTGGAGTACGTGGAAAATCTGCATTTTTCCGACGGGGATATTGCATACCTGCGCTCACTCGACACGTTTACAGATGACTTTCTGGACTATCTGAAAGAGTTTCAGTTCCAGGGGGACATCTACGCATTTCCCGAGGGGACGATCATGTATCCCAATGAGCCGGTCCTCACAGTGGTTGCGCCACTGATTGACGCGCAACTTGTTGAGACAGCGATTTTAGCACAGATTAACCACCAGTCGCTTGTGGCGACCAAGACGGCGCGCATTGTGCGGGCGGCGGAGGGAAAGGCGGTGTCAGACTTTGGAGCAAGGCGCGCGCACAATATGGACGCGGCTGTGTACGGCGCGCGCGCCTCGTATATCGGCGGCGCGGCGGGGACAGCGACGGTGCTTGCGGGGCAGATGTTTGGCATTCCCGTGAGCGGCACGATGGCGCACAGCTGGGTGATGTACTATGAGGATGAGTACGAAGCGTTTAAAAATTATGCGGTCAACTATCCTGATAATACGGTGCTTCTGGTTGACACCTATGACACAATTCAGTCGGGCGTCCCCAACGCGATTCGCGTTGCGCATGAGGTGCTTGAGCCTATGGGGAAACGGCTAAAAGGCATCCGCATCGACAGCGGCGATCTGGCCTACCAGTCGTCGAAGGTCAGAAAAATGCTGGACAGCGAGGGGCTTACAGACTGTAAGATTATCGTCTCGAACAGTCTGGACGAGCATACCATCTCCTCATTAAATATACAGAAGGCGTGCATCGACGGTTACGGTGTTGGCGAGCGTCTGATCACGGGGGCCACAAGTGACTATTCCGATGATACGCTAGCGCTGCTTGGCGCGGTGTACAAGATTGCCGCAGTCGAGGAGAACGGCGTGTTTGTGCCGCGCATCAAGATATCGGGCACTGTGGAAAAGATCACAAATCCCGGGCTGAAAAAGGTCTACCGGATCTATGACCAGAACGGCAAGGCGAAGGCGGATCTGATCGCGAAGGCGGATGAGGAGATCGATATGAGCGGAGAGTTTCGTTTTGTCGATCCGCAGATGCCGTGGAGGAACCTGAAATTTACAAACTGCACGGCAAAGCCCCTGCAGGTAAAAATATTTGAGAAGGGCAAAAGAATATATGAGCTTCCGACACTCGAGGAGATCCGCAAGTATGTCAAGAAACAGCTTGGCGAGGAGATCTGGGAGGAGGAGCAGCGGTTTAACAATCCGCATGTGCATTATATGGACATGACACCGGATTACTATGAACTGAAAATGAGCCTGTTGCATGAAAAAGGAAAGGCGACAAGTTAAATCAAGAGCTTAATCTGCCGATATATAATAAAATATGCGCTGGGATAAGGAACTTCAGAAAAATAACTGATACGTACAGGTCAAAATGTGTTGGTTATTTTCTACGGTATCTAAGGCAGGAGAGAGGCAATACAGTGTAATACAAGGAGGGTGATGTTATGCAGATGGGCAGAATGGGGATGACGAACGGATTTCAGATTCCAATTCACAATGATATAAACAAAAGCTTACGTGCTGCTGGCGGCAGTCTGCCTGGACAGCTTCGTACAGACGCAGGTACAGGAAAAAAGACGGGTATGGGAAATGTCACGGGAAATATGTTTGGCCCGGAGTGTAAGGTGACAATCTCGCGCGAGGGCAAAAGGCTTAGCGCGCAGATGAAGGCGCAGGAGCCTGGAAGCGTGACAGCCGCGGGTACAGAGCGACTTCTGTTAAGGCAGCAGAAGCAGGATGCGATGAATCAAAAAGAGCAGTCGGATACGCTTGGTGAGATCTCCGGGCTGATGCGCGAGATCAGAAGTTCTTACGCTGCGGGCGAGGATAAGGATACAATCGCCGACAAGCAGGATGCGCTCAACCGTCTGCTGGATCTGAAAGCGAAGCAGGAGGAGGAAAACGAGCAGCGCGTGAAGGACGCGGCGGACAGCATACAGGGGACGTCGAAGGAGCAGGAGGAAATCGACAGGAAAAACGCGGACCTGTACCTGATGTTGAAGACGCTCGAGGAGAAGGATGAGGAGGATGTTGACGGCGCGGACGCAGGAAAGGATACGGATGGAACCGGTGGCGAAAGCGCCGGGGACGCAGCCCGGGATCCGGCCGCAGCGCTTGGCGCCACCGCGGCGGAGCGTGAGCTGCAGGTGGTTGGCATGATCGACGGTATGTTCGGCGAGGGCTACGGCAAGCTGGCACAGGCAGATGCCATGATGAAGGAGGTTCAGGCGGAGCTTGGACTGGCGGCGCAGTCGCTTGACAGGGCGGAGCTTAGCGAGGCGGAGCGAAACCAGCTGATGACCGAGCATATCGAAAGAGCGAACAATATGATGACATCGAACTACGGGGAGATGATGAACCTGCGCAGACAGGGGCACCAGCAGATCCGGGATGCGCGTGAGCTGGAGCTGAGGCACATCGCGGACAGCCCGCTCGACGGTGTGGAAAAGGCAAAGCAGGCAATTTTGCAGTCGGGCGCGGCAGCGGCACTCCGCGAGGGATCGCAGAATATGCTTGACGATGCGTCCGAGGATCTTGAGGAAAGGGTGCAGGAGGCGCTCGACCAGCGCAATGACGTTGCATCCGCCACGGACGACGAGCAGGAACAGGCGAAGGCACTCGAGGAGGAAAGGCTTGCAGAGAAGCGCGCGGAGGAGGAGCTTGCGAGAGAAGATTCTGAAAAAAATATGAAAAATAATCCAATTTGATGAATTAATTGTTTAAAGATTTGACATAGTATGCTATAATATGAAGAATGAGAGAAGATATCATTAAAAATAGCAGCAAAATCAAAGACTACGTGTTCAAAATCCTTGGAGTAAGCGAACTACTTTTAAGAAACGGGGCACAGGACAAAAGGAGAGAAAACGAAATGCCAAAAAAGCCAATTATTGACAAAGAAATGTTCAAGAGAAGCGTACTTTACAATGTAAAGACACTGTACAGAAAGACTTTGGAGGAAGCCACAGAGCAGCAGATCTTTCAGGCGGTAGCCTTTGCTGTGAAGGACAACATCGTGGATCACTGGCTCAAGACACAGGAGGCATACGATGCGAAGGATCCAAAGACTGTGTACTATATGTCGATGGAGTTTTTGATGGGACGTGCTCTTGGCAATAACATGATCAACCTGATGGCATATAAGGAATTTTCAGAAGCTTTGGAGGAGCTTGGACTGGATATCAATGTGATCGAGGACCAGGAGCCTGACGCAGCGCTTGGAAACGGCGGTCTGGGACGACTTGCAGCATGCTTCCTTGACTCGCTTGCCACACTTGGCTATTCTGCGTACGGCTGCGGAATCCGTTACCGCTATGGCATGTTCAAGCAGCAGATCAGGGACGGTTTCCAGCGGGAGGTGCCCGATGACTGGCTCAGGGACGGCAATCCGTTTGAGCTAAGGCGCCCTGAATATACCAAGGTCATCAAGTTTGGCGGAAATGTGGCCTGCAGGGAGGAGGACGGAAGACTCATTTGGTATCAGGAGAATTACCAGTCTGTCAAGGCTGTGCCGTATGACCTTCCAGTGGTTGGGTACGGCAACGGCATCGTAAATACGCTTCGGATCTGGGACGCAGAGCCGATGGACTGCTTTAGCCTCGACTCCTTTGACAAGGGCGATTACCAGAAGGCGGTGGAGCAGACCAACCTCGCCAGGAATATTGTCGAGGTGCTCTATCCAAATGACAATCACATTTCGGGCAAGGAGCTGCGCTTAAAGCAGCAGTATTTCTTTATTTCGGCGTCTGTGCAGACTGCGATTGAGAAATACATGTCCAAACATGACGATATACACAGATTTCATGAGAAAGTGACATTCCAGTTAAATGACACGCATCCAACTGTGGCAATCGCGGAGTTGATGCGGATTTTGCTTGATGACTACCACTTAGAGTGGGATGAGGCATGGGAGATCACGACAAAGACCTGCGCGTATACCAATCATACGATTATGGCGGAGGCGCTTGAAAAGTGGCCAGTAGACCTGTTTCAGAGATTGCTTCCTAGAATCTATCAGATAGTAGAGGAGATTAATCGCAGATTCCTGCTTGACATCGTGAACAGATATCCAGAGCCGGCTGATAAGATTAAGAAAATGGCGATTATTGCAGACGGACAGGTAAAAATGGCTCATATGGCAATCGTTGCGGGCTATAGCGTAAATGGCGTTGCAAGGCTTCACACAGAGATTCTGAAAAACCAGGAGCTTAGGGATTTTTACGAGATGTTCCCCCACAAGTTCAACAACAAGACAAATGGTATCACGCAGAGACGCTTCCTGTTGCATGCAAACCCGCTGCTTGCGGACTGGGTGACAGAGAAGGTGGGCGAGGACTGGATTGTTGATCTGCCCGTGATTGACGGCATCGCAAAGTATGTGGACGATCCTGTGGCGCAGAAGGAGTTCATGGAGATTAAGCGCAAGAACAAAGTGCGCCTGGCAAAATATATCAAGGAACACAATAATATTACGGTTGACCCGGATTCGATATTTGATGTGCAAGTGAAGCGGCTTCATGAGTACAAGAGACAGCTGCTCAATATTCTTCATGTGATGCATATGTATAATGAGCTGAAGGCAAATCCTAGTATGGAGCTGTATCCAAGGACGTTTATCTTTGGTGCAAAGGCGGCAGCCGGCTACAAGAATGCGAAGTTGACCATCAAGTTAATCAATGCGGTGGCGGATAAGGTGAACAATGATCCCATTGTCAAGAATCGCATCAAGGTTGTGTTTATCGAGGACTACAGGGTATCTAACGCAGAGCTGATCTTTGCGGCTGCGGACATTTCCGAACAGATTTCAACGGCTTCTAAGGAGGCCAGTGGCACAGGCAACATGAAGTTTATGTTAAACGGTGCGTTGACACTTGGCACGATGGATGGCGCAAATGTGGAGATTGTTGAGGAAGTGGGTCGCGAGCACGCGTTCATCTTTGGACTCAGCTCAGATGAAGTCATAAACTATGAGAACAACGGCGGCTATAATCCGATGGACATTTACAACAGTGACGCAGCAGTTCGGAAGGTAGTTGACCAGCTTGTTGATGGAACGTATGCGGATGATAGGGAGCTTTTCAGAAGCCTCTATAATTCCCTGCTCAACACACTCGATACAGACAAGGCGGACCGTTACTTCATCCTGAAGGACTTCCATGCTTATGCGGAAGCGCAGAAGAAGGTGGAGAAGGCCTACAAGGATACGTCCGCGTGGGCAAAGAGCGCCATGCTCAATGTGGCAAAGGTCGGCAAATTTACTTCCGACAGGACGATCCAGCAGTATGTGGACGAGATCTGGCATCTTGACAAGGTAGAGATAGAGGACTAGTGCACTATCCAGTCAGAATTTAAACTTGTGGGCTGCATGGTTTGTGCCAGTGCTAGAGCGTGTTTGGAAAATCATTCCCGCCATTTTTATGGCGTGACATCTGCACGCCCCACGTTGTGTGATATTTACACCAAATTTAGGTTACATAGCCTGCTATGTGCCATTCATTTGGTGCAAATCTCCCACAAACTGTGACGCACATCTGGCAGAAAGCATTTTCAAACACGCCCTAGACGAAATTTTGACGGCAATGCGGTGGAATCGTCTAGAAATTTGAATGATGCAATGGTGCGAACCAGGCAGATTATGAGTTCAATCTCTGGACGGGTGGAGTACTAGGTTATATTTTATATAATAAAATAGCTGCAGGACGCATATCTTTGCATGTCGGGATATGCGTTCTGGCTTTTATGTGTACTGGAGACAAAGATGGAAAATACAAGGATAAAAAAGAGTGTAAATAAAATGATGTTACTTCTGATTGGCGTACTGGTGGTTGGTGCTGTCAGCGGCTGTGCATCAGACAAAAGCGTAAGGACCTATCTGCAGGCGCTTCTCGATACCTCCTACAAAAACAATTCTGATGCATTTGTGGAGATCAAGCTAGGGACACAGGAGGATGCGCAGGCGCTTTATGAGCAGGGAATAGATACCGGGGTTGGTGTCTTTTGCAGCAGGCTTGGTGTTTCGGATGCGTATAAGGAGGAGTTTCGCCAGGTGTATATGGATATGCTTGGGAAGGTCCGGTATACGGTTGAAGAGGCGGAGAAGCAGAGTGACGGCTCCTATAATGTGACTGTCACCTATGAGAAAATGAACATATTTGACCCGGCGCTAGCGATGCATGAGGAGAATGTGGCGGCGATGATGGAGGAGTGGGCCAGCGCAGCCGAGCCGCCATCAGAGGAGGAGATGGTAGCTGCGACATACAGGGAGTTCAAAAACTGCATGGAGACAGTGCTTGCAGGGGTGCAGTATGACGAGGCTGCTACCATGACAGTGCGCATTGAGCTGGTTGACAATGTGTATACACCAAATGCGAACGATATTGAGGAGTTGGAAAAGGCTTTGTTTGATGGTGAGTAATCAGACGGCCATCATCTCATCAATATTGGAAATGATTCCCTTTAGTGCCTTGGTGACATCAGAATCAATGGGAAACCTGACAAGCTCATCCAATATTGACTTTGCTTTCTGGGTGTCGTACGTCTCGAGCGCCAGGAATGCTTCCTGAAGCTGCTCGCCCCATTTCTTGAAGGACATATGATTGCCGTCCTTGTCGATGGCATCGTCCTTCAGCCCCAGTGATTTGACATACTGGCTTAGGATACTGTAGGCTTCATCCAGCTCAAAGGAAAGTTTTTTCCAGTTCTGCCGTATGATGTCAAGGTCGCCGGCATAGGCCTCAAGCTCATGAAAAAATGCAGTATCTGTCAGATTGACAATGCCCAGTTCGTTTGCCCTGACTCTCAAAATATGGGCATTTGCGCCATACTGCATCAGGGAGCTGGGCTGCATCAGATCATAGAGCGTATCTTCATACTTATCACAGTTTTTCAGAAAATCCATTGCTAGTTCATTGTATTTCTCAGTATTGTACCCAAGCCGTGCCATAGCTGCATCGATATCAATGCCGTGGCGTGCAAGATAATGCATTTTAATTTTGCTGTCAGAAATCAGTGTGTCAGGAATCTGTTGCAACAGATGCTCCAGCACCTGTTTTGCATGGTATGCCATCATGGAAATCTGCTGCTTCTGCGCAAGTATTTTCGCCTTTTTATGATAGCGGTATACGATGAGCAGCAGGGCAGGCACAGTCGGCACAAGCCATATGAGGGACCACAGCGCCGCAGCGGGCAGTGCACCGGCAAGACATAGCAAGCCGATCATGATGGCGGCCCCGATCATAATTGTCAGCCAGATGATGGCGGACCGATCCACCAGAAATTTCAGTTCATCAAAAATATGGTTCTCATTGCAGTTCATATATGTATCCCTTCCGCCAGAAAAGCTGTCTTCATAAGTTCTCATGGATTTATTCTAGCACATTTTGGGGTGCGAAAAAAGACTTAATTTGTGTTCGGCAAAAAAAGGAAGATATTTGGGTAAATATAGACTTGTGTATATGTTTGTGTTAGAATGGATTTTCACGAGTGGACAGTGACAGACGAATAAGGAATAAATAAACAATGAATAGAGAATAAATAGTGACTAGACAATGAATGAACAGCAAATAAACCCGCATGACTGGCAATGTCAGGAATATAAGTTCTGCAGCAACATATTGTATAAAAATTACTGAAATTATTTCGTTATTATGAAATTATTTCAGTATTTATGCACACGGGCACCCAAAGGAAATATGTCATCAGAAGCTGACGGGTGCCCGGCGCGCGAGTAGGGGAAAGTCTCCCCTGCTTGATTGATAATGAACAAATAATGGATCCCTATTAACAGACAGAGGAGGAAGTATGCGAATGAACAAGTCAATGGAATATATTGACACGTTGCGAAAAAGGGAGCCATCCTTATTTCAAGGGGGGCAGCGTTCTGCCCTGACAGACGGGGACATCGAAAAGATTGAGCAGGCGCTGAAATACACATTTCCCGTGCCATATAAGGAGTTTTTGCAGAGCTATGTGATACCCCAGGGCTGCGTTATAAACCCGAATTATTCACGGCAGTATAAACTCACATAAAATCCGCCGTAGTTA
>CAJUQZ010000130.1 GCA_910588755.1 uncultured Lachnospiraceae bacterium
GTCTGGGGCATACGGGTGGCACGATTGACAAGCTGGAAAGTTTTGCCGGGTTTTCAACGGCATTATCGAAACAACAGTTCGAAGAAAATGTCAATTGTATCGGAATCGCTATCATGGGGCAGACAGCGGACCTTGCGCCGGCAGACAGGAAGCTGTACGCATTGCGGGACGTGACGGCCACCGTGGACAATATGTCCCTGATAGCTTCCTCCATCATGAGCAAGAAGCTTGCGGCGGGCGCAGATGCAATTGTGCTTGATGTCAAGACTGGGAGCGGGGCCTTTATGAAGACACAGGAGGATTCCTTTGCGCTGGCGCGTGAGATGGTCAGAATCGGAAACGGCGCGGGAAGAAGGACGATCGCCGTGGTGTCTGACATGGACCAGCCGTTGGGATGTGCGGTTGGCAATGCACTGGAGGTGCAGGAGGCGATCGAGACGCTAAGGGGCAATGGCCCGAAGGATTTTGTTGAGCTTTGTATGACGCTTGGTGCTTATATGCTGGTGGCAGGAGGAAAGGCGGCGACAGAGGAGGAGGCAAGGACAGTCCTGACACAGGTCATTGAAAATGGCAGTGCGCTGGAAAAACTTGCACAGTTTGTCGGGGCACAGGGGGGAGAGAAAGAACTTGTGTATCATCCGGAAGGACTTCCTAAGGCATCGATCATACAGGAGATAGAATCACCCGCAGATGGATACATCCAACGGATTGTGTGCGATGAGATCGGGATCTGTTCGCTGATATTAGGCGGTGGGCGCGAGACAAAGGAGAGCAGAATCGACACTTCTGTCGGACTCGTGCTGCACAAAAAGGTGGGTGATGCCGTAAAGAAAGGCGAAGCCCTTGCCACAATCCATGCAAATGACCAGGAAAAACTCAAGATGGCGAAGGAGAGATTTTTGCAGGCGTACACGTTCGATGCGCGCCCGGTTGAAAAAAAGCCGCTTATCAAGGGAATAGTAATCGAATAAAAGACATAGAATGAAGTATAGAAAACCTATACTTCATTTTTGGGTGCCAGTATGAGCAGACATGATAGCAGATATCACGATATTTTCAAACAAGATATGATGAGTGCGGGTGAGCGTTTTGCAGACACATTCTCCCTGCCAAAGGATATGGTAGTGAATGCCACGCTGTTTCACATGGTGGGAGCCTCGGAGCTCTTTGTTGAGAATTTTAAGGGGATCATATCCTATACCTGCCATGATATTCTGATCAAGGGAAACCATATCAAATATTGTGTCTGCGGAGAGTGTCTTGCGATAGAGTACTATTCGAATGAGGACATGAAGATTTCAGGACAGATTAGGGAAGTAAAAATAATTAGGGAAGCATGAGGTGGAGCTCTTGCAAAATAGATGGGTACGCTTTGTCAGGGGATTTCTGGTCATCAGGGTTTCAGGGGACTACATGGAACGCTTTTTCAATATGTGCAGAATGCATCATATTGATCTGTGGGGGATCAGGAAAGCAAAAGAGAATGAGAAGGATATCTGTGTGTGTGAGGCCTATGCTGCTGATTTTTTCAAGATGCCCCCGCTGCTAAAGAAAACCGGCACGAAGGCACATGTGGTCAAAAAGAGGGGACTGCCTTTTTATTTTCCTTTTATCAAGAAAAGGATTATTTTTTTTGCGGGGGTGTTTGTCTGCCTGGCGCTGCTTGGCTATGTGACAGATTATGTCTGGGCCATCGAGTACATCGGCAATCTCCAGGTGAGTGATGATGAGCTGTCGGATTTCCTGGCGCGTGAATCGATTCACTATGGTATGAAGAAAAGCAGCATCAACTGTGAGGAAAAGGAAAAAAGGCTAAGGGAAACATTTCAGAATGTGACATGGACTTCAATCTATTTCGAGGGAACGAAGCTTTTTATAGAAATTAAGGAAAATGAGAAGTCGGAGCCAGTGCAGACGAAGACAAGGGGGACAGATATCGTCGCGGGAGAGGCGGGCACGATCACCTCAATCGTGACAAGAAACGGAGTGCCGATGGTCAAGGCGGGCGACTGGGTGGAGAAGGGGCAGGTCTTGGTGTCGGGCGGCGTACCCGTGTATGACGAGGGTAAGAACATCATTCGGTATCAGATTTATGATGCGGACGCTGACATCTATATCAGGACACCGGTTGAGTATCGATGCTCGATTGACAGCAGCTATCCTGTCATGGTTTACACAGGGGACCACGTCAAAACGGGTTTTACGGAGATTGGTGGCTATCACATTGATGGGATGCCAGTGTGGGATTTTTTTGAGCAGAAGGTTCTGAAAAAGGAAAGGGTAAATCTATATGAGACAGCTGTGGAAAAACATCAGGTAGTTTTGCTTGATAATATTTATCTTCCGGTATATTATGGAAGTATTGACAGAAAAGAATACTATATAAAGTACTTCAATTATACAGAGGAGGAGATGAAAAACAGGCTTTCTGAAAGCTTTGAAAAATTTATTTCAGGATTACAGCAAAAAGGGGTACAAATTGTTGAAAAAAATGTTAAAATGGAAAAGAGCAGTAAAGGAATGGAATTATATGGAAGCTTACTGGTGGTAAAACGTACTGGTGAGACAGTTGACATACCGGTGGATGCCACGCAGGAAAGCGGGACAAATCAAATGGAGGAGTAAGAGTACATTGGCGGATTATCAGATTGGAATGCAGATCGAGGCGGAGCATATGCAGAATCTCTTTGGCAGTCATGACGCATATATCAAACAGATTGAGGACGATCTGCAGGTTATCATAACAGACAGGAACGGGGAGGTGCGCATCAGCGGGGAACAGGCGGCTGTCAACAAGGCGGCGAAGCTGCTTCGTGAGCTGGTGGAGCTCTCGAGGAGGGGAAACAGGATACAGGAGCAGAACGTATCGTACGCGCTGGAGCTCTCGAAGGAGGGGGACGATGACGCGCTGCTGGAGATTGATTCGGCGTGCATTTGCCATACGGTATCTGGAAAACCCATCAAGCCAAAGACATTGGGGCAGAAGAAATATATCGATGCCATCAGGGATAAGATGATTGTGTTTGGACTGGGACCAGCGGGGACTGGAAAGACATATCTTGCGATGGCAATGGCAATCACGGCCTTCAAAAATCATGAGGTGGAGCGTATTATTCTGACGCGTCCTGCGATCGAGGCGGGGGAGAAGCTCGGCTTTCTGCCGGGAGACCTGCAGAGCAAGGTCGATCCCTATCTAAGACCGCTGTATGATGCGCTGTATCAGATCATGGGGGCGGAGAGCTTTCAGAAAAACATGGAGAAGGGGCTGATCGAGGTGGCTCCGCTTGCGTATATGCGCGGGCGGACGCTTGACAATGCCTATATCATACTTGACGAGGCACAAAATACGACGCCAGCGCAGATGAAGATGTTCCTTACGCGTATCGGGTTTGGCTCAAAGGTGGTTGTGACCGGCGATGCCTCGCAGAAGGATCTGGCACCTGGGACGCAGTCCGGGCTTGATGTTGCGGAGAGGGTGCTTGGAAAAATAAGTGATATCGCATTTATTCGTCTGACAAGCCGGGACGTTGTCAGACATCCCCTTGTACAGAAGATTGTCAAGGCGTACGAGGATTATGAGAGTCGGCAGAGCGGCAGACAGGCGAGGGAGCATGCCCACAAGGATACATCGCGTTCGCGGAGGAACCACACGCCATTTCGCAGATAACGGCGAGGAAAAGAGAATAAGACAAAGGAAATAGAACATATGAAGAAAAAAGAAGAAGCCGGCTGGCAGAAGGTGCTTCTTGCAATTGCAATGCTTAGCATATCAATACCGGCAGTTGGTATCTCTGCATATTTGTATGAAAAGTCCTTCCGGGATATTTTTATGCTGATTATAATTGTCACAGCCTGTTTTGGCATGGCGTTATTTTCATTTTTTCAGTCAAATGTGTTTCAGGCGCTTCATTATGATAATGGGGGGCATTTGTCCCGTTTTGTCATCACATTTCTGATGGGGACAGCAGCGGCTTGCTTGCTGCCGCTGCTGCCTGATGCAGGATGGATATTGACAGTGTTCGCGCTCGCGCTGACGTTGTTTTCCAACACAGTCACTGGGCTGACGGCCTATGCGGGACTGATGTGTGTATGTGCGTATTTTGCAGCTGCGGATGTGCTTACGTTTTTGATGTATTTTCTGACGGGAGTGCTTTTTGCGGTGTTTTTTGAGCGGCTTGACAATGATTACAGGACGGGGGCGCCAATGTCAGCAGCTGTGATAATCTATGTGACCGAGATTGCGGCGAAGGTGGTTTTTCAGAATCATGGGGCCATGACAGCGGATGCATTTGTCATGCCGGTCATGAATGTATTTATCACATTTATACTGATGTTAGTGATTCTGCGGTTTTATTGTGCGGTTGTCATTGATAAGGAAAAAGGGGGATACCTGCGCATCAACGACCAGGAATACGGACTGTTGGCAAAGTACAAGGAGGAGGACAAGCAGACGTATTACAATGCCATACATACGGCATATTTTGCGGAGAAGACGGCAAGGCTGCTGCATATGGACGTTGACGTGGCAAAAAACGGCGGATACTACCATAGGATTATCGTACTGGAGTGCAAAAAGCAGAATAAAACGCTGGAGGAAATCTGCCGGGAGAATAAATTCCCGCCTGAGGCCATCCGGCTTTTGCAGGAATACAATTATCAGTCACAGCCCATGAAAATGCGTGAGACAGTGGCTGTGTACCTCGCAGATTGTGCAGTGTCCTCCATTATGTATCTGATAGAAAAGGGGGAGGAGCGCAGTCTGTCTAAGGGCTGTGATAAGATTGCGACAGCAATCATACGCAGAAAGATTGAGAGCGGGATACTGGATCAAAGTGAGATATCCCTAGCCGATCTGGGCGGGATAGAGAAAATATATACAGGAGAAAAATTATACTATGACTTTTTACGTAGAGAGTGAGACAGACAGAAAGCTTCCTTTTGACGTGGAGGAGGTGGCAGGACAGGTAATAGCGGCGGCGCTTGCGTATGAGAAATGTCCATATGAGGTGTCTGTGAATGTGCTTCTCACAGACAATGAGGGGATCCATGAGCTGAACAGGCAGCATCGCGGAATTGACGCACCGACAGACGTGCTGTCGTTTCCAAATGTGGACTATGAAAATCCGGCTGATTTTTCAGCGATAGAGGATCATATAGAAGATTATTTTGATCCCGAGAGTGGAGAGTTGTGTCTTGGTGATATTGTGATATCGGTTGATAAGGTGTACGGGCAGTCAGAGGAGTACGGACATCCGGTCAAGCGGGAGTATGCATTTTTGGTTGCACACAGTATGCTTCATCTGTTGGGCTATGATCATATGGAGCCTGCGGAGGCAGAGGTGATGGAGCAAAAGCAGGAGGAAATACTGGACAGGCTATGTATAACAAGAAATGGGCATGAAACTGACAGGACAGCGCCATACTAGGGAGAGCGGTTAAATGAAGAAAAAGAAGTCTAATTTCATTGTTCAGGGAGGAATCCTTGCGATGGCTGGAATCCTTTCCCGAATTATAGGGATAGCAAGACGGTTTCCCATGCAGCATATCTTTGGCGACAAGGGAAACGGCTACTATGCCGCGGCATATTCCGTGTATTCGATCATGCTAATTATCTCCTGTTACAGTTTGCCGCTTGCCGTGTCAAAGGCCGTGTCCGCCAAAATCAGTAAACGGCAGTACAAGAGCGCGCAAAGGGTGTTTCAGTGTGCGATGGTGTTTGCACTTACGATGGGTGGCATCACGTTTCTGGTCTGTGAAGTTCTGGGGGATTTCCTGGCAGAGTATGTGATGGAGGAGCCAATGGGTGCTATGGCGCTCAAGGTTCTTGGTCCTGCGTTGTTGACAGTGTCTGTCATGGGTGTATTTCGGGGCTATTTTCAGGGACTTGGAACGATGATGCCAACGGCAGTCTCACAGATACTAGAACAGATATTCGTATTAATTGGTAGCATAGCCGGAACGTATGTATTGTATCAGTATGGCGGAAAAGTCGGAGCGCTTCTCCACAATGAAGACTATGCGCCGGCATACGGCGCGGCCGGGGCATCAATCGGACCAGTGCTTGGCTCTGTGGTGGGGTTGTTATTTCTTGCCTTTGTGTATGTACTGTACAGAAAAGGGACGAGAAAGCGCAGTATGCGGGACGCAAACGGAAGGGTTGACAGTTATCCGCAGATTTTTAAGCTGATCATATTGACAATCGTGCCAGTCCTGATGAGTACCACTGTCTATAATATCAGTGATGTGATTGACACCAAAATATTTGGCTCCATTATGATACAGAAGGGGCTTGGCGATATTAAAACGGATATATGGGGTGTCTATACAGGGAAGTATAAGGTGCTTGTCAATGTTCCGATTGCCCTTGCAAATGCGATGTGTGCGTCCATCGTACCAGTGCTGACACAGCTGATGGTGCGCGAGGAGTACAAGCGCGCAAAGGAGAAGATTGGCCAGGCAATGCGCTTTACGATGATTGTGGCATTTCCCAGTGCAGTGGGGCTTGCAGTCCTTGCCAGGCCGATTATCTCCCTGCTGTTTAAGGGCGAGGTTGATATGGCGGTGGGGATGCTTCATATTGGTTCGGTATCTGTTGTCTTTTTTGCGGTGTCAACACTGACAAACGGCGTGCTCCAGGGCATTAACCGCATGAAAATCCCTGTGCGAAACGCGGCCATTTCACTTGTCATACATGTCATTGTGCTGTATGTGGCGCTTGAGTTGGGAATGGGAATCAATGCGGTGATCTGGGCAAATATTTTGTTTGCCGCAATTGTGTGTGTGCTGAATGCGCTTGCAATCCGCAAATATCTGCGGTACAATCAGGAACTGGTGCGCACCTTTGTCATTCCGGCGATCGCATCTGTCGTGATGGGAATTGTGATTGGCGTATTAAACCTGTTGCTGTCTAAGGCGGCAGGGAATGCAGTGACTGTGTTTGTCGGGATCGGGGTTGGCGCTGTTGTGTACTTTGTGGTGCTGATTCTGTTAAGGGGCATCAATGAGCGAGATCTGAGGAGTATGCCTGGCGGCAGAACGATACTGACAGCTGCAAAAAAGCTTCGGCTGATGTAATATAATAAAATGGGATCGTGGATTTGGATGCATAAAAATAAAAAATAAGCTGATACTATATCAAAGACGCCAAAGTGTTCTGGTTTGACGAGGAGGCTGATGATGGAGAAGAGATATAAGATTGGCTTATTTTTTGTATTGACGCTGATATCGGTACTGCTGGCAGTGTTGATGTGGAAAAGACACACGATGGACGGATTTCCGCATGAAGGCGGACAGGTGGAGCAGGACCAGACTGCTCCGAACGGGTCATCACAGGGGGAAACGCAGGCACCACAGACAGCAGAGGAAATTTATCAGGTGCAGAAAATGAATGTCCTGACAACATGCGACACAGTCTGTATTTATGAAAATATTGACAAGAAGGATGGTTCAATGACTGTGGAGGAAAGGAAGCTTCCAGCAAAATATATCGGCCTGAACCGCGCGGATCTAGAGAAACTTCTTGCCGAGGACAGTCTGGCACCGACGCTCGTGGAAAAGCAAAAAGGGTTCAAATCACAGCATCTAGAGCTCTTTTCGGCGGAAAAAATCAAAGTACTACGAATATATGATACGACACAGGAGACAACGGGGTTTTATATTATGGAGGTTGACGGCGAGGTGTGTGTGTTTGAGCACGACAGGACAACACTGTATTTCAGGACAGGGCTTAGGGTTGAGGATCTACCGGCAGATGTGCGGTGCGAACTAAAGGAGGGCAAATTTATGGACAGTGAGTTGCAGGTGTATCATTTTATTGAATCCTATAGCAGTTAGACGAAAGGATAACGGATTATGGCAGATAAGATAGTGGTGGCAGGCGGCGGTGCCAGCGGTCTGATGGCGGCAGTATCAGCAGCTAGAAATGGCGCTGATGTCACGATACTTGAGCATATGGACAGGGTTGGTAAGAAGCTTTTAATGACAGGAAATGGCAGGTGTAACCTGACCAATATGAGCGATGTGCATGGCAAATACTACAGCAGTGACGCGGATTCCCTGAACAGGATTTATGACACCCTTGTCAGATTTGACGCGGAAAAGACAAGGGAATTTTTCCGGGGAATCGGCCTATATACAAAGGAGAAGCGAGATGGCGGGGTGTATCCTGTATCGGAGCAAGCGTCTATTGTGCTTGATGTACTGCGAAGCGCTTGCGACATGCTCGGAGTGCAAATCAGGACGGACTGTGAAGTCATATCGGTGAAGCCGGCGCGGACAGGCGGCGGGACAGTTCATGTCGCACAATATGTCCGCACAAATCAGGAAAAAGGGAAATCTGTCGGCAAAAACAGAGTCCTGTCTAAAAAAGAAGATATAATATATGACCGTCTGATCTTTGCTGCTGGTGGGCAGGCAGCGTCTGTCTCCGGTTCGGACGGCTCAGGCTACAGGCTTATAAAAACGTTGGGACACAGCATCGTTGAACCACTTCCGGCGCTGGTGCAGCTTCGGTGTGATGGCGCTTTTTTCAAGGTGCTTTCTGGCGTCAGGGCGCAGGGGATCGTACGGCTGCTGATTGGAGAGCAGGAGGTTGCCTGTGAGGAGGGGGAGCTGCAGCTGACGGACTATGGGATATCTGGTATCCCGGTTTTCCAGTTAAGCAGACTGGCATCGCGAGCAATTTATGACAGGAAAAAATGTGAGGCAGCGATCAACTTTATTCCATATATAGAACGGACTGATTTTGAAGGAAGCATCAGACACCATGTCAGGGAATTTGCCCACAAGACTGTGGAGGAGTATCTGTCCGGGCTGGTACATAAAAAGATCGCTGGTGTAGTCTGTAAACAGAACAGAATTACAATGGGAGAGACAGTTGGCCAGGCGGGGGCTGACAGCATCAGGGACTGTATCAGAATGCTCGCGGATTTCAGGGTGAAGATCACGTCGCCCAATTCATTTGAGCATGCGCAGGTGTGTTGCGGCGGTGTGCCGCTCGGTGAAGTTGATGAGAATTTTATGTCACGCAAATGCGCTGGTATTTACATTGTCGGGGAACTTTTAGACTGCGATGGCATATGTGGCGGTTATAATCTGCAGTGGGCGTGGGCGACAGGTGCGATTGCCGGAGCGGCTGCGGCTTTGCAGGGGGACAGGAAATGACAGCGGCTTAGCAGGGAAAGTGAAGAAAAAGACAGCGGCTTGGTAGAGAAGGGTAGAAAAAGACAGCGACTTGGCAGATAAGTGAAGAAAAAGACAGTGGCTTAGCAGGGAAAGTGAAGAAAAAGATAGTGGCTTGGTAGGGAAAGGGTAGAAAATGATAGCAATTCAGCAGATGAAAATAGAGATGCAGATGGAAACGAAAGGCGAGATAGAATCTGATGAATCTGATATGTACGATAAAAATAAGGTACTATCAGATATTCTAGACAGCAAAGAAGTCCTTAGAAAAAAGGCGGCGAAGCAATTAGGCGTGAAAATGACAGATGTGTCAGATATTACGATTCTGAAACATTCGATTGATGCGCGGAAGAAGCCGCAGATTTTTCAGGTCTATACACTTGGAGTTTCACTCAAGGACAAACGCCTGGAGCAAAGGACAGTGGCGCGCTGCAAAAATGGCAATGTCGCGCTGTACACACCCCGGACGTATCAGTTTCCGGCATCAGGTGACAGACAGTTGGCACACAGACCAGTCATTATCGGTATGGGGCCGGCGGGGCTTTTTTGCGGATATATGCTTGCGCGACATGGTTACAGGCCCATTTTGCTTGAGCGGGGCTATGACATTGACACCAGGACAAGGGATGTGGAGGCTTATTGGAATGGCGGCAGTCTAAAACCAGAGTCCAATGTGCAGTTTGGCGAGGGCGGGGCAGGTACGTTTTCAGACGGAAAGCTTAACACGCTCGTGAAGGACAAAGATGGCAGGAACAGTGAGGTGCTGCAAACCTTTGTGACGTTTGGCGCGCCAGAGCATATTTTATATGAAAATAAACCGCATATTGGGACAGATGTATTGAGGCGGGTCGTCGTAAATATGCGCAGGGCCATTCTGGAATATGGCGGTGAGGTCCGTTTCGGCGCAAGGGTGACAGGGCTTGTGACAAAGGAGGGCGCATTAAAGGGCGTCAGGGTCAACGACAGTGAACTTCTTCCGGCAACCCAGGCTGTGTTGGCAATCGGGCACAGCGCAAGGGACACTTTTACATATTTGGACCAGTTTGGGATTCCTATGGAGGCAAAGGCGTTTGCAGTTGGAATGCGGGTGGAGCATCCACAAAGGATGATTAACGAATGTATGTACGGAAAAGCATATGGCAATATGCTGCCAGCAGCGCCATACAAGCTGACGGCGCAGACCAGTACGGGGCGCGGTGTGTATTCATTCTGTATGTGTCCGGGCGGATATGTCGTCGATGCCTCTAGCGAGCCTGGACGGATTGCAGTGAATGGGATGAGCTATTCGGACAGGGGCAGCGGTCGTGCAAACAGCGCTATTATCGTGCAGGTGACGCCAGCGGATTATGGCGCAGATGGGCCGCTTGCGGGAATTGCCTTTCAGAGACAGCTTGAGGAGAAGGCATTTTTGATTGGAAATGGATGTGTGCCGGTACAATATTATGGGGATTATAAGCGCAGCCAGTGCTCTGGGGAGTCCTCAGATCTGGACAGTCCGCAGCCAGGCGTAAAGGGGGCATACCGATTCGCGAATTTAAGAGGATTGCTTCCAGACGCCTGCGAGCGGGCATTTATAGAAGGGATGGAACAGTTTGACGGGGTGATTAAGGGATTTGCAGGGGAGAAGGCACTGCTGTCTGGAATTGAGAGCAGAACTTCCTCCCCGGTAAGAATCTGCCGCGATGATACACTGCAGTGTCCAATAGTGCGCGGCCTGTATCCCTGCGGGGAGGGCGCAGGCTACGCGGGCGGGATTACCTCTGCGGCGATGGACGGGATACGGGCTGCGGAGCAGATTGCGATGCAGTTTCGGGCAGGATAAATGGATAGGTATGCTCTGTTTTCTTATGCACATGTGCTATATTTACAAGAAATAATGACACATTGTATTTTAGCAGTGAAAGGAATATATAAATATGACTCGGGATGATACGATATCAATAAATCCGACAGATAATGATGCACCAAATCGTGAGGGTGAATCAGATGCGTCAGTATCTTCTGTCACAGATAACAAAAAAAAGCAAAGGAAGGTTTTAGACAGGATAAAAAGGATTAAAAAAAGGATAATTGGTAAACCAGATCTGATTCAGACCAGCATTACCATAAAATCCGAGCAGTTAGAGGAGCTGCTGAAAAGGCTTTATGGTCGCAACAATACAGCGGATTTTGTCACTGGCTTTTGTGGCATTGCGACGGGTATACCACTCATGTATCATAATTGTTCACAACAGACAGAAGTCGGCTTAGTGTCTGGTGTTATATTTCTTTTTTGTGTCACATTGATCTGTACCTCGTTCTACACATGCGTGCGGGTATTCGTGCAAATGAAGCGTAATTCGGTAAATGAGATTATCAAGTCATTATATGAAAGCAAGGATTTTACAGCAATTGCCCTGATGAAAGACCAGATCGGTGGTATACCCAAAATTCTCGTGAAGCGTCAGGAGAGCTGGCAGTCATATTTTTTGCCGTATTGTCATTTTAAAGAAAATGATACAGAGGAGGCTATCAAAAAGTCGCTTACAGAGGAGATAGCACATATTTTGGATATACCCAGGCATATAATTGAGATAACGAAATATGATGATAAGCCGTTGTTTTATCGTATCAAGAAAAATGTATCACAGGACACGACACGCTTAATTCAGTTTCGGTTTTATTTTGTTACTCTGGGGAAGGACATGGGACGCAACCGATTTATGAAATCACATTTTTCGCAATTTGGCTGGAAAAGCAAGTTAGAGCTGAGTCAGGATGCAGGAACGGTCAGTAACAATGGAGATGTGCTTGCAATTATGGATCAGGAGTCGTTGCTTCAAAAAGCACCCTATGCGTTTAGCGATAACCGGCTATCCTTTGGAGAGTCAGATAAGGCCTTTCGCATTATCTGGACGATTACCAATAAGTGTAAGTATGATTGCAAACTATGCGCAACGAATAGCAGTTGGAAGGCGGATGGTGGTTTAGAATATGAGAAAAAGCAGAAGGTTCTCATGAATATTGCAAGTATAAATCTGAATATCGCAAGTCTTGATATTTCTGGCGGCGACCCGCTGTTAGATACCAATGACCAGAAAATAATCCAGCAATGTTATCGTTTGCTGCCGTTTACCAAAATTTCCGTTACCACGACAGCAGCAGGGTTGGACTGCATACCTGTTTCGGAGGTATCAAATACTGTCAGGAGCTGTGATATCACATATGATATTCCATGTAAGAAGTATGAAAATGAAAAGGAAGGTGAGCATCCTAAAAAAAGACTGCGTACATATGAGTATAATAAATCCAATTTTCAGAAATTGCTGGGGATTAGGGAAGCTGGTTTAATGATCGATTTGAATATTCATGTTCCAATCCATACAGAGACTACAAACCGCAAAGATATTGAATCCCTGCTGGAGGATTTAAATAAGATTCAACCAAAATCCATTAAATTTATCCGTCTTATGCCTGTAGGCAGGTTGAGTCCCGAAGCTATTACAGGCTATAAACCAGAGGAGTTTATGAGTCTTGTGGATCAGATTGTAAAAGAGAAGGGATATGACTTTAAGAAGATTTCAATGAGCTGTGCACTCAAAACCCAGCCCAATATTTTTCGGAACAATAAAGCAAGGGCGTGTCCAATGAGGGATGAAAAGCTGGGAATTGACAGCAATGGAAATGTATTTGCCTGTATGTGGGCTGCATATCTGAAAAAATATGAGAAGGTGGAGGAGAATCCATTTTATCTTGGGAATCTATTAGAGGAGTCCCTTTATGATATTATAAGCAGGACTTATCCCGAAATAAACAGGCTCAAGGAAAAGGCCAAAGGCGGATGTCCTGTTATTATGGAAGCAGAGATGTCTGGGCAGATCACTGATAAGCAGAGCAATGTAGGGGACTATTAGATTATGATTGAGTTTCAGGGTATACAGGATATAATGATTTAAAGAAAAGTATGTGTAGTTTATAGATGCATTGAGAAAGAAAGATATTTAGTGACTGCTCATTAACTAAAAAATCAATTAAATATTGGATTTTATAAGT
>CAJUQZ010000131.1 GCA_910588755.1 uncultured Lachnospiraceae bacterium
GGCTTTGCCTCGGCCCCCATTTCAAATGGGGGATATAGATACTATTTCATTATACGATTCAGGATTGCGTCAACCTGACCACTGCTGTATCTCTGCATCAGCGAACCATTGCAACAATGGTCTTCTCTGAGAAGCATCGTGAGCAGCTCACAGGCCAAATCCCAATCTGCCTCCGGGAGCCTTTATTTTCTCCTCGTTGATGGGTAGCTTATTCATCTTCATCCTCCTCATCAAACGGTTCTATTCCAAGCAGTTCTTGGAATTTCCTGAAATTATATGGGTACGCATTATCACCATATATTTTCACAGGCTTATGACCGTTAGAGAAATAGAATTCAAGCTCCCACTGTGTTCCATCGCATACCATATAGCCAAATCTGCGCAAATCATATCTTGTGCGCCATTCACCTATATGCAGTTCCCGAAGCCCTTCTAGAAACTCATCTTTGCTGATTGGACAGTTTGGTTCAATATGAAAATTCGTTGGTTTGAGAATCACAGAATGTTCTATATCCATATGAAGCAGTTCATCTAATGTGTATGTTCGTGTTTCGTAGCCACCAAAGAATCCGCCAATAGAAAATGCAACCTTGCATATCGCCGGGATACTTTCCTCAAATGCGGCCACCTTCAATTCAACCCTAGACGGTATATATGTACCACCGGCTTCAGCTAGCGCTTCTTTCGCTCTTTCAAGATACAATCGAGTGCAACACAAACGAGTCGATTCGCTGGGATGCATCATCGGCGCATACTCCGGATGTTCCATCGTATTCTTAAGGTGACCGATTTCCTGCTTCAAGCCACGTATCGCTGTCATAATCTGCTCTGCACTTTTACCTTTGAGATGTTCTTCGTAATATCCCTCTGGGCTAATCATCACAATCGGCCACCTCCTGATTTTTATACTGTTCTTATTTCTTCGCCAAAATGCGCCACTGCAATTGCATCCAGCTGTGCTGTTATTTCCTTAAACGGAAAGTTCAAATCCAGTGTCTTTACACTTATTTGATTCCCACTCATACGATAAACATTGTCCGGCTGGATTTCTTCTTCCGTTTTCGCATATAAAAGCATACCGGAAACAGTGTGCGGTTTATCACCGAATTCAGTATCTTTGTTTTTCACATAAGTAAATATCTGATACAAATTGTTGGAATGAAGCGTATGCTTATCATACCGCACCTGTGTGGTGTGGGTATAATATTTCGCATCTATGATAAGTACATTTTCATCTTTTGAAAGCGTAATATCACTCTGCATTACCGGCAACATAGTTCCTATACCATCGTCCAACGCCCACGGTATCTGTGATGCTTTGACTGTTAGTTCCGGGTACTCTTTCCTGTAATATTCCAAGATAAATTTCTCATACAGACGATACATTCGCTGCTCGTCTAGGAAATCCATTAATTTTGTTCTTCCAGATGATGTTGTCTGCAACAATCCCTTTATTATCAAATAGCATACAGAAATGAGCATCTGATATGTTTGATTGTTACGATTGTAATTGACATTCCAATTAATCTGCTTAATGTCCAATGGATGTACATCATTAAAAAACAATAATAGCTTCCGTAATTCCTTTTTTCTGGACTTGCTTATACTGGAACGAATCAGCAAATCCATCGTGGAGCGAATAATTCTATTCAAATATGAATCCACCGAAAACTCATCATAATCGCATACAAGCCTTCGTCGAAGCACGGAATGATTTTGTATTGATGAAGATATATTTATTTTTCCTCTGACAGAAGCCAATTCCTCCGTCTGCGAAATATATTCTTTTCCCAATCCTCGCTTCAATTGACACGATACACCTTTGAT
This sequence comes from uncultured Lachnospiraceae bacterium, assembly GCA_910588755.1. Taxonomy (GTDB): domain Bacteria; phylum Bacillota; class Clostridia; order Lachnospirales; family Lachnospiraceae; genus COE1. The sequence goes on from CAJUQZ010000131.1 coordinate 1,828, forward strand.
TAAAATTGCAGCACAAAGCTCAGTTGCATTATCAAACTCTTCAGTAAGGATGTTTTTATACCCCTGTTCGTTTAATACCTGAAACGCATACGAAAGCATATAGTATATGTTTTGTATACGAATCATTTAATTGCACCTCTCAAATTAGCTGACCAATCCTTAACCTTAGTAGGTTCATCAAACCAGTATTCCTTCAAGAGCTGTATTAATTCATGTTCAACGATTGAATTGAGCCATTCATCAGTGCATTCATTATCTGTACAGAAGTAACTATGTCCGATACGGAAACCATCACCAAGCGAGTCATCATTAGAAATAACCTCATTAAGTTTTCCTACTACAGAAATCAATTTGTTGAGCTTTTCATTGTTTTTTTCAGCAAGATATCTTGTGAAACCTTCACTTTCAAAAGCCGGTTCAAACTCGAAGAATGCAAATCGTCTGCGAAGAGCGTAATCCATCATTGCCAAGCTTCTATCGGCAGTATTCATCATTCCAATGATTCTAATATTTTTCGGAACCGTAAACCATTCATCCTTGTAAAGCAGCTTCAGCTTTTCTTCACGCTTGTCATGTTCGATAAGCATCATCAATTCACCAAAAATTTTGCTCAGATTTCCTCTGTTAATCTCATCGATGATAAAGAAATAAAGTCTTTCATCATCCTCTTCTGCCGCTTTGCAGAATTTATAAAATATGCCCGGTTCAAGTTTGAATCCATTCTCTGTAGGTCTATAACCTTGGATAAAATCTTCATAACTGTAGCTCTGATGGAATTGAACCATCGCTATACGACTCGAATCCTTTTCACCCATAATTGAGTATGCCAGTCTCTTGGCTGCAAAAGTTTTACCGACACCCGGAGCACCCTGCAAAATAATGTTGTATTTTGTACCAAGCAGCTCTACGAGAGTATTATATTTCGTTTCGTCGAGATACACTTCATCCAAGAAATCCTCTTTACTATACAGATGATATTTAATTGCTTTTTCTTCATTGGCTGTTTCAGCCTCCTCAGAAGTCAACTCTAACAGCTTCTGTACATAATCAGAATAGGATGTAATATCTGTAAGTGTTTTCATCACGGCCTGTCCCGGATGTTCCCATTCACCAACCGCCTGCCAATCCACTTTGCGGATGTGACGATATGATTTTCTTTCACTATCGAATATGTACTCCGAAGTAACTATGCCTCGACCTATTACCTTGTGCATTCCACGCTTTGCAAAAACCACATCACCGACTTTAAGGTCATTAGCAAACTGCCATAAGCACAATGCATTATTTTTATAAGAATAACTTGCATTATACACTCGCTTCATATGGTCTTTTATTTCTTCTTTATTGGCGTATTCCTTGATGCTACAATTAAGCTCATCCCAGCCAATGCCCATTATTCCTGAACCACTAAATTCGTCCCACATAGAAGCATTATCACCGGGTGAATATATCCAGTAAGACACTTCTTTCACATCTGCATCAACAGAAGATGTCACATCGTTCGTATCCTCAGATGTTGTTTTCCAAGCAAAATAAGACAATTCAGGAAAACTGTGATATTCATACTCTTTCTGCTTTAGTGCATTCCTTGCCTGTTCACACATGAATACATAGCTTGCTCCATCCGGTAAACTTTTATTTACATTAGCAAAAATTGTTGTAAAGTAATGAGGCATATTATCTACATCTGTAAGGAACTCTCTATTGCGTGAATCGAGATTTACAAACATATTAGGCCTAATCCAATACAGCCCCATTGTAATATTCCAGCTAACGCCTTTTTGTTTTCTCACCTTATCATAATAAGAAATAAGGTCGCTCTTATAAGGTTCTGATTGAGAAGATGAATACTTAATCGCATTCTCAAACACTGCCCATAAATTATCGATATCATCATTGCCGCGGCCATCAGCGAAGTAGTCGAACGTAGCACGAAGATTATTTACAACAGGAATTCCATCAAACACTTCAGGAACCGTACTTTTCACATTAAAAATTTGAGCAATGGCTTTCAATATGCGCACACGATTGCTGTTAGTTATTCCCTTGTTAAAAAAGCAAAAAATCGTGAACGGGTCAATATCGACAATATTATTTTTGTCTTCCAGCTTAGGAAGTTTAAGGTTGGTAACCTGAAAAATCTCTTTTACTTTCTCAATAAGAGTAGTCCTATCATTTTTATATTGCAATAAAATATCCGCAAATTCACTATAAAAATCAACCCAGCTATAATCTGGTTCATGTGAAGCCTTATCCTTCATTTCCGCCATTCCTTGCTTAAAAATCGCAGAAGCCAGTTCGTCAGTCATCTCGACCTTTTTTCCTTCAGCAGAAAGACTCCATATTCCGTAAGTCTTATTTTCCAAGTATCCACTTTTCACAAGATAGTTTCTAGCAAATGCTACCTCATTTTCAAACTTGTTCACACCATTTTTTCCACGAGTTTCCGCAAGTTCTTCTGGTGATAAATTCTCATTTTTAGCGATAATAGCACGAACTTCCTGCGGTTTTCCTGACCCACCAAGCTCACGAAGTGCTACCAAGATAGGGTTCATCCAACGCAAAAAAGCGGCATTTGATTTTATATCTGTACTCATTCGTCATATCCTCCAAACTTGATAAATACTAATTTCCATACGATGCCGAGGCTTCTAGAACCTTTCATGTAGGCTGTTCCTCATTTCCTCACTGCCTATTGACATTGTTCCTTGATTTCAAATGCTAACTTGAAACTGCATACTGATTGTACCTTTTGAAACCTAAACGTCCCCATGATACTACCCGGCTAAATTACTCAAATATAATTTTATAGTGTTAGTACTTCCTCCAACCAGAAATTAGTCTTATGGGATACATGATTTTTACCAATGTCAAGCAAAACATCTAGGCGATCAGTGGCATCGTCTAAATTTTTTAATGACTTACTGATGCAAAACAGGCGGTTTACAAGTTTAATTTCTGGCCAAATGGAGTCCGCTGTAGTATTAGGACGTGTGTAAAAAAACGTTCCAACCATCTGTGCGCCCGGCATGAATCAGCGTTGTCCTTTTCTATATCAGTGTACGATTTCCAATATTTTATAGTAACATTATACGCTATGCATTTAATGTGTCAACATAAAATAAATGGTGAATTAAAGTGCTAAGTTCTGCACAAATTATAAAAAATACAGGGAAATAATAAAAAAACAATTAACAAACCCTGGTTTTATGTGATACACTTACTGTATAAAATGAAAAATCAACACTCCGCAAACAACCAAAGATTGGAGGCACACTATGAAACAGGGAAGTATCTTCCGACAGCTTCTTGTCCCCGTACTGCTAATCGTCTGTATCCTTGCCGCAGCTCTTGTGTCCGTAATGACAGCTATGTTCATCAGCTCGTACGAAAAAGATATCTATGAGAAAGAACAGGGACAGTCCGAACTGATGGCAGGTCAAATCAGCACCTTTCTTGATGGTGCCTACTCCGTGACGGAGGGACTCGCTGTTAATCCAAGTATCCTGACGATGCGCACAGATGTACAGACACCGATCCTCGCAGACTGTGTCGCGCGCAACACCTATCTGGAGTTGCTGTATATACAGGGAACAGACGGTATGCAGACCGGGCGCTCGTCGGGCGAGTTGGCAGACCGCTCCACACGTTGGTGGTTTACACAGGTCATGAATGAGCAGAAGGCTTTTGTCTCCAAATCCTACTACTCTGTCAATACAGGTATGCCCTGTGCATCAATCTTTTTCCCATGTATGATGCCGGCCATATCATTGGCATATTTGCTGTGGATCTGAAGCTTGACTACCTTCAGAATATCATGGAGCAATTCTCTGACCGCGAAAACGGTGAGATTTCATTTGTTATAGACGGTGAAGGCGTTGTTGTGGCGCACCCCGACAACACACAGGTCGAGGAACAGTACAATTACAGAACGCTGAAGCGAACTGTGTCCGAAACAGACGCGAAAAACCAGGCCGTGACGGATGCGGATGGTAATATCGTGACCAGGGAAGAAGATTTCTCTATCTCAGATGTATACAGGCAGGTCATTGCCGACGCTATGTCCGGCAACAGCGGCAGCGCCAGGATTAAAGAGGACCAAAACACATATTATGTGAGCTACGCCTCCATTCCCTTAAAAGGTGACTCCGACTCCTGGTCTGTCATCACACTCCGCGAAAAATCAGCAGCCATGTCCTCTGTGTACCGCACAGCAGCCATCTCGGTTACAATCGTATTGGCAGCGATCGTACTCGCAATCCTTATCATAGTCATCGTAGCGCGCAGGCTGGTCAATCCCGTGGTATCGGTCACAAAGCTGATCGGCGATGCGGCAGACGGTGATTTCCAGAATCGGGCCGACGAGACCATCCCAAATGAGCTTGGTATCCTGTCGCGCAGCTTTAACAAACTTACAGAAAAAATGTCAGGTATTCTCGTCACAGTGACAGAGTTTACCACCAAAGTCGTAGAGGGCTCTGACAGGTTAAACGGCATCGCTGGGGACATTGATGGGACACACCAGTCCGTTGAGCGGATCGCACAGGGTACACAGGACCAGTCGAAGGACGCTCGCAATGTGGTGGACCGCGCAGCAGACCTCGAAGAAAATTTCAGGGAACTTCAGAAAAAGAGCTCTGTGCTCCTCAACAATGCCAGAGACACGATGAAATCCGGACAACAGAGTGTCAAAAGCGTCACAGGCCTGAAAAACAGCAACACCGTCACAGAGCGCAAAATGAAGAATCCTACACGAACATCATGAAGCTGGACGCACACTCCAGGCGCATATCAGGCATCATCACCACAATCAACGAGATCTCCGAGGAGACGCAGCTGCTCTCCCTGAATGCCTCCATCGAGGCGGCACGCGCAGGGGAAGCCGGCCGGGGTTTCATGGTTGTTGCAGAATCGATTGGCAAGCTCGCCTCCGACTCACAGTCTGCCACACAGGACATCGAGGAAATCATCAAAGAGCTCTGTGGCGAGATCGTCAGCACCGTCGAAAACATCGAGGAAATTCATCAGGATATCCAGAAGCAGACTGAGATGGTACATTTCGTGGAGGAATCTTTTGGGAATTTCCAATCGCTTGCACAGATCACAAAGGAATCTGTCGGAGAGATGGAAACCCTAATAGCAGAAATGCAGGAGCTTGACCATGCGATGGTTGAAGCGGCAGACCGCATTCAGGATGTATCCCAGAATACAGCTGACGTCACACAGAATATTGCGGACTCGATGCAGGAGCAGGTTTCAGAGATCCAGCGTGTTGCGCAGCAGGTATATGCCCTCTCCATAGAATCCGAGCAGATCAAACAACGCCTTAGTGGACAAACTGCATAATACAGAAAACGAGCAGGGAAGACTCTCCACTACTCGTTGCACCGGGCACCCGTGAGCTCTTGCTGACATATTTCCTCTGGATGCCCGCGTGCATAAAAAACTGGCAGGGAGAAAACATGTCTCTGCCAGCTTTTTTATTCATATATGTTTAATCCCCATTTTTTACACATTCAAAGTACATCTGGTACGCGAGATACTCCCCCATCTGAACCGGCATCGGGATTCCGGCGTACATCAGCGCAGAACCACTATATTCCACACCGGTTTTTGCGTCTCTGTAAACCGCGTCCGGCGCCAGCCCCTTTAATCTGACATAGCTTACGGTCATATTTCCGTGAATCTCTTGCATCACCACGCTCAACAGCGCACGTTTCCTGTCTCCGGACACAAACAACCACGCCGCATACGCGTCCTCAAACGGGTTGGACAGGCGGTAATACTCCCCTTCACGGATCAGTTCCTCATACTTTTTGTAGTCTGCGATCTGTCCTTTAATCTGCTCCTTCTCCCCGTTAGAGAGCGTCTCCGGGTCCAGCTCGTAGCCAAACGTCCCCGCCATCGCCACGACCCCTCTCGTGTGCAGGCCCACGCTTCTCCCTGTCTGGTGATTTGGCACTGCGGACACATGGGAGCCGACGACGGACGCCGGATAAAAGAAAGACGTTCCATACTGAATCCTAAGCCGGTCCACCGCGTCGGTATTGTCGCTGCACCAGATCTGCGGCGTATAGTACAGCATGCCGGCATCGAACCGTCCGCCGCCCCCGCTGCAGCCCTCGATTAAAAGATCAGGATACCGCTGTATCAGTTTTTCCAGAAACTCATAGACACCCAGCACATAGTCGTATGTGACCTTTCCCTGCTCCCGCTCCGTAGAGTAGATATCCGTAAGGCTTCGGTTCATATCCCACTTCACATACTCGATATCTCCCTGATCCAGCACTTTGCAGATCTGGTCAAACACATGGTTTCTAACGTCCTCCCTGGAAAAATCAAGCACCAGCTGGTTGCGCGATAGAACAGGTTTTCTCCCCGGAATCCGCACTGCCCAGTCCGGGTGCTGGCGGTAGATATCACTGTCCTCGGATACCATTTCCGGCTCAATCCAGATGCCAAACTTTACCCCGACCTCGTTGACCCTGCTGACAAGCTCTCCCAGCGTGCAGCCCAGCTTTTGCTCGTTGACCTGCCAGTCCCCCAGTCCGCTGTTGTCATCGTCGCGCTTGCCAAACCATCCGTCGTCCATCACCACCATGTCAATGCCAAGCTCCGCCGCCTCCCGTGCCAGCCTGCAGATCGTCTCACCGCTGAAATCAAAATACGCCGCCTCCCAGCTGTTGATCAGTACCGGTCTAGGCTGATGGCTGTATTTGCCCCTGCACAGATGTTTTCGGATACAGCGGTGATACCTTCCGGACAAAGTGGCAAACCCGTCCGCCGAATAGCACAGGATTGTCTCTGGTATCACTATCGCTTCCCCTTTTTTAAGCGGATAGTGAAACAGATCGCTGTGCAGCCCCATCAGGGCCCTCGTCTGTCCATACTGGTCCTGCTCCACCTCGCACATAAAGTTGCCGCTGTAGACAAATACCATGCCATAGCAGCTCCCCGTGTCCTCCGTCGCGTGCTTCTCGGCAAGAATCACAGCCGGATTGTATTGGTGACTGGAGGTTCCCCTGCGGCTCCCGATCACCTGGCACCCATGCGCGGCTGCCGTTCTCTGGAAATTGCGTTCCATAGCGTGCCGCCCGTAGAAGCTGATAAAATCATAGTCTCCACTGATAAAATCCAGGCATGCCGATGCCGCTTTTTCGACATAAATCTGTCCAGAACTTACATTCTTAATCACCGCACTTCTCGTGATAATATCGTCCGCCTCAAGCACCCCATACCAGAGCCGTACCTGCACGCCGCCCGCCGAATCCTCCAACGTGATCTCCAATGTCTCCGCCTCATCGTCAGCCGCATACACAGCAGGAAGTCCTTCCAATGCATATTTTCCCCTTTTGATCTCATGGCTGACATAGCGAAGATCACAGTACTCGGAACCGTCCGCATTGCGTATCACAAGGGCGGCGCTGCGATAATCGCCCGCGCCGGCCTGCGGATACTCCTGCGGCAAGGCATCCAGAGAGTATGTCCTGTCATTCCCGGCATCCGCCGGGTTTCCTGAAAAGCCCCTGTCATAATAGGTCAGAAGGTATTCCATACTTCCGGATACCCTCGCCCCGTAATACAAGTGTAACAGGAACCCCAGCGAATCTACCTTCATCTGGTATGTTGTGTGTGTTGTATTTAATGTAAACAAGTGATTTTCCTGTTGATACTGAATTGCCATACACTCTCTTCTCCTATTGCCCGATCGTTTTATTTATCCCTTTTTTTATTTCAATTATTTTTTCAAATATTTTTAACTCATATCCCTGCTGCCAATCCCGTTATTTCACGGCACCGTTCACGACACCGTTCAATATCTGCTTCTGGCAGATGACATAGAAAATCAGAATCGGAATCAGCGACAGCAGATAGGAAGCAAACGCCAGATTATAGTTTGTTCCAAACTGTGTCTGGAAGTTCAGCTGCGCAAGCGGCAGCGTATTCTGGTCAGAACCCGCCATGATTACGAGCGGTGTCATCACATCATTCCATACGGCAAGCGCTGTCAGAACGGCAACGGTCGCATGCATCGGACGCATGATCGGAAAGATAATCTTCCAGTACGTTCTCCACGTCGATGCCCCGTCCACTTTCGCCGCCTCCTCCAAAGCCATCGGAATATTCACCAGATACCCCGAGTAGAGGAGAATGTTCATCGGCATATAAAACACGACATACAATAAGATCACGCCAAACCAGTTTGCAAGCCCCATCTCCGCGGTCTGCTTTGCAAGCGGCATCATCAGGATCGCAAACGGCACGAACATACCGCTGACGATAAACAGATAGACAAAGCTGTAAAATTTGCTGTGGCTCTTGTTTCTGCCAAGCGCATACCCCATCAGTGAGTGAATCGCGATGGACAATGCGACTGTCGATACCGTGATCAACAGACTGTTTTTCAAGGAGTTCCAGAAATCTGTCACACGCATCGCTTCCCTGAAATTATCGAGGCTCCAGGTCTTTGGAAGCGACAGGATGCCGCTGACACTGTTCGTCATCTCTGACGGCTGCTTGAACGCGATCACCAGTGTCATATACAGCGGGAAAACGATTGCAGAAAGCCCTAATATCAGCACGACCATTGCGGTCCAGTTTGTTTTCTTCGTCATTCCTTCCTTCATTATAACTGCTCCTCCTTCTTACCGGTAAATTTCATCTGTGCAACAGAAACCGTCACGATCACCAAAAAGAATATCACAGCGTTGGCGCTCTGAAAGCCGAACTGTCCGCCCGACATACCGTTGTTGTAGATCAGGTAGGAGATGGACTCCGTGCTCTGCGCCGGGCCGCCCTTGGTCAGTGCCATGATCTGGTCAAACACCATCAGGAAATTCTTCACGCACAGCACCATATTGATCGAGAAAAACGGAATGATCAGCGGGAACGTCAGATAGCGGAACTGTTTCCAGCCTGTGGCGCCGTCTAGTCCGCCCGCCTCATACACGTCCTCCGGCACTGTCTGCAGGCCGGATATGTAGATGATTGTGTTCATCGCAACAGCCTGCCACGCGCAGACAATCATGATTCCAACCCACGCCGAATCCGGATTTGACAACATACTCTTGCTCATCGAATCCGAGCCGATCATCGTGCCAAGCGCCGGGAGGATATAGGTGAAAAAGTAATTGAAAATATAACCCACAACGAGCGCGCCCAGGATATTGGGCAGGAAGTACGCACCCCTGAAAAAGCTCTTGGCGCGTATCTTGCTGTTCAGCGCCAGCGCCAGAACCAGGCTGAGCACGTTCACCACGATCGTCGTCACAATCGCAAGCTTAAATGTAAACAGATACGATTTTCCGACACGGGCATCAGAAAACAAGTCAATATAATTGCGGAGTCCGACCCAGTCATATGAACCAAATCCCTTAAAATTGGTGAAGCTGTAGATCACGCCGCGAATCAGCGGGATTGTATTGAAGCAGACAAACAGTGCCAGTATCGGAATCGTAATCAGCATAAATGTCCTTTTTCTCTCATTTTTCATATTCCCACACCCCTTTCCTAATTTCCATGATTTTTCTCATAGTCCTGTACCAGCCGGATAATGTCCCTGTTGTAGCGCAGCCAGTCCGTATCAAACTTCTGTAAAAACGCGTCCACGTCCTTCTGGAGCAGGAACGTCTGAATCTGCGCATCCACTGCCATCTCTGACGGATAATAGTGATCCTGGTAGTCTGTCATCCTGCCCTCCGCGATATGCTGTGTCATGCCGTCCAGCATCGGTGACAGCGTGAAATCGCCCTCCTTGCACGGAATCGCAATCTGTGCATCAATATACTGCTGGATATTTTCCTCCTTGTACAGGAAATCCAGAACCTCATACGCGGCGTCCTTGTTCTTGCAGTCCGCCATCACACAGAACTGGAGATCGATACCAGAGTTAAGCGTGTTCAGTTCCGTACTGTCGTTCGCCGGCATCACAAAAGAATCAATATTCAGATCCGGATTCACTGATAAAATCTGCGGGATCGCATAACTTCCGATGGGATACATCGCAGCCTCCCCGCGCGCAAATGCGGTGCAGGCGTCATTGTAGCCGTACGCAAACGGATCGCCCACCGCGTACTGTAGCAGATCCAGATACTTCTCCGACACCTCCTTATACTCCTTGGCAAAGTTCGTCTCCCCGCGGTTTACCTGCTTGGTCACATCGGCCGGCGCCAGGCTGACCGCCATCGCGTTCCAAGGTGCCAGGCAGGTCCATGTGTCCTTGAATCCGAAATAAAACGGCAGGATTCCGTCCGACTGGATCTCGTCACACAGCGTGGTGAACTCCGACCAGTTCTGCGGGATCTCCCAGCCATGCGCCTCAAACATATCCCTGTTGTAGAGCACCCCCGCCGCGTTCGCCACATAGGGAACCGCATAGGAGCCCTCCGTCGGGACCAACTCCAGCGCCTCATCGATATCCCGGTACGCCTGCTTGATATCCTGCAGGCCAGGATAGTCCGATACATCCGCAAGGATCTCGGCGTCCACAAAATAAGAATAGTTGATATCCCCTCCGATTCCGATAATGTCCGGGTAATCTTCACGGATGAACCTTGTTCTTAAAATCGTCATTGCATCATTTGGAGAACTGATCTTCAATTGAATATCGTCGTGTGTCGCGTTAAATTTTTCTTCCAGCGCGTCAAAGTAACCTGCCGCTTCCGGCTTGTACTGGACGATCTCAATCTGTGTCTTGCCGCTGTCACCGGAAGATGCACAGCCCTGCATGCACACTGCCGATGCCGCACAGCATAATGATATGCCGAAGTACCCTATTGCTTTTCCTTTCATACTATTTTCTCCTAGTATAATAATGGTGTAGTCAAGAATGACTACTGGTTAATTGTTACA
>CAJUQZ010000132.1 GCA_910588755.1 uncultured Lachnospiraceae bacterium
CAAAGCGGTTCGCCTTTGTGTACTCCGGACGATGTGCCATAAAATCATTCACATCAGCTCTGGTTATCAGATATTCCGTAAAGTACATATATTTGTAATCTACTTTCCTACATTGTTTATCGCTGCCTGCGCCGCCGCCAATCTTGCGATGGGCACTCTGAACGGTGAGCAGGACACATAATCCAAACCGATCTTATGGCAGAACTCTACAGAAGAAGGATCTCCGCCGTGCTCGCCGCAGATACCTACATGGAGCTTCGGATTTACCGGCTTGCCGAGCTTCAGGGACAGTTCCATCAGCTTGCCGACACCTGTCTGGTCGAGTTTTGCAAACGGATCGTTCTCGAAGATCTTGGTGTCATAGTACGCGTTCAGGAACTTGCCTGCATCGTCTCTTGAGAAGCCGAATGTCATCTGTGTCAGGTCGTTTGTACCGAAGCAGAAGAAATCTGCTTCCTTCGCGATCTCCTCAGCTGTGAGTGCAGCTCTCGGAATCTCGATCATTGTACCTACTTCGTACTCCAACTTCACACCTGCCGCAGCGATTTCTGCATCTGCTGTCTCTACGACTACTTTCTTTACGAATGCGAGCTCTTTAACTTCGCATACGAGCGGAATCATGATTTCCGGTTTTACGTTCCAGTCAGCATGCTCTTTCTGAACCTCGATTGCTGCGCGGATTACAGCCTTTGTCTGCATCTTTGCGATCTCGGGATATGTCACAGCAAGGCGGCAGCCTCTGTGGCCCATCATCGGGTTGAACTCATGCAGGGAAGCAATGATGTTCTTGATATCCTCCACAGACTTGCCCTGTGCGTTTGCGAGCTTCTCGATGTCAGCTTCCTCTGTCGGAACGAACTCATGGAGAGGCGGATCAAGGAATCTGATTGTGACAGGATTTCCTTCGAGTGCCTCGTACAGTGCCTTGAAGTCGCTCTGCTGGTAAGGAAGGATCTTCTCAAGCGCAGCTTCTCTCTCCTCAACGGTGTCGGAGCAGATCATCTCGCGGAATGCTGCGATTCTGTCCTCCTCAAAGAACATATGCTCTGTACGGCAGAGACCGATACCCTCCGCGCCGAGCTCTCTTGCCTTCTTTGCATCTGCCGGTGTATCTGCGTTTGTTCTTACCTTCAATGTTCTATATTTGTCAGCCCATGCCATAACCCTGCCGAACTCGCCAGCGATCTGCGCGTCAACTGTCGGGATCTGACCGTCATAAATATTACCTGTTGTGCCGTCGATTGAGATGTAGTCTCCCTCGTGGTACTCTTTGCCTGCCAGTGTGAACTTCTTGTTCTCCTCATCCATAGCGATATCGCCACAGCCAGATACACAGCATGTACCCATACCGCGCGCAACAACGGCTGCGTGTGATGTCATACCACCACGGACTGTAAGGATACCCTGCGAAGCCTTCATACCTGTGATATCTTCCGGAGATGTCTCAAGACGTACAAGGACAACCTTCTCGCCTCTTGCATTCCAGTTCTCAGCATCCTCTGCTGTAAATACAATCTTACCGCATGCAGCACCCGGAGAAGCGCCAAGTCCCTTGCCAGCCGGTGTAGCAGCCTTCAGCGCTGCGGCATCAAACTGAGGGTGCAGTAAGGTGTCAAGATTACGGGGATCGATCATGACAACTGCCTCTGCCTCTGTCTTGTGTCCCTCATCTACCAGATCGCAGGCAATCTTCAAAGCAGCCTGCGCTGTTCTCTTACCGTTGCGGCACTGTAACATATAGAGCTTCTTGTTCTCAACAGTAAACTCCATATCCTGCATATCATGATAGTGGTTCTCGAGTGTCTCGCAGACCTTGATAAACTCTGCGTATGCCTCTGGGAACTCCTGCTCCATCTGTGCAATCGGCATCGGTGTGCGGACACCGGCAACCACGTCCTCGCCCTGCGCGTTCTTTAAGAACTCACCCATGAGCTTCTTCTCGCCTGTAGCCGGATCACGTGTGAATGCAACACCTGTACCGGACTCGTTGTTTAAGTTACCAAATACCATCGGCATTACGTTAACCGCTGTGCCCCATGAGTAAGGGATGTCGTTGTCGCGGCGGTATACGTTTGCACGAGGGTTGTCCCATGAGCGGAATACAGCCTCGATCGCAAGCTTTAACTGCTCTACAGGATCGGAAGGGAAGTCCTTGCCAAGCTGGTTCTTGTACTCAGCCTTGAACTGCTCTGCCAGTGTCTTTAAATCAGCCGCTGTGAGGTCTACGTCGTACTGAACGCCCTTCTCCTCTTTCATCTTGTCGATCAGCTGCTCAAAATACTTCTTGCCGACTTCCATAACGACATCCGAGAACATCTGGATGAAACGTCTGTAAGAATCATATACGAAGCGCTCAAATGCAGGATCCGGATTACCTTTGATCATCGCGTCAACTACTTCGTCATTTAAACCAAGATTTAAGATGGTATCCATCATACCAGGCATAGATGCGCGTGCACCTGAACGAACAGATACGAGCAAGGGATTCTTCAGATCACCGAATTTCTTTCCGTTTACCCTCTCCATCTCCGCAACGCCGTCCATAGCCTGTGCCATGATCTCATCGTTGATCTTGCGTCCGTCTTCATAATACTGTGTGCAGGCCTCTGTCGTGATCGTGAAGCCCTGTGGTACAGGCAGTCCGATGCTTGTCATCTCCGCGAGGTTTGCACCCTTGCCGCCGAGAAGATTGCGCATGGTCATGTCGCCTTCTTTAAATGAATACACCCACTTTTTACTCATCGTTTTTCTCCTTTACTAAATTGGTTACTTTACACTGGTGCCCCGTCAAAAGGTCATTTCTGAAATCCCAAAGGCACACCACATGTAATAAATGATAAACATAATATGGGTAATTGTCAAGAATTTATCAAGGAAAATTTTTAAAAAATTTCTAATTTCTTCCTGTTTCTACAGTCTGATGATTTTTCCTTCCCCCCTGTCGTAAAAATATAATGAATAAGAGAGAATTTCTTCCACACTGACCTGTGTATCATTGATCTCCTGTATCATACTTTTGATCTCTGTGCTCTCCTCCTCCTGTCCGGCCGGCAGAAGGATTACCTCGTGAACAGAAGACGGAATGATATAGAGACTGCTGTCGATCGCATCCGCAAAATCCTGGATCAGATTGGGATACAGGATACATGTCGCCCCTTCTACCCTTCTTTTGTTGCTGAGCACATACATCGGAACATTGTCCCTGAACCCGTCCATACAATCCTCATCGTCAAAATCTTTTGGTTCCTCCTCCATCATGATTTCATATAGAACTTCTGTCATGCTCTTGATCTCATATTTTTGCAGCCGCTGCGTATTTTCCTTTGCTGCCTGATACAACTCCTCGGCTGATACATCCCACAATTTCAAGTGTATATTATGAATCAGTATTGACGCCGTGCCAAATTCCTCCTGTGCGATCAGACATTGAAATACAATGGACAGATCCAGAAACTCAATGTGCGGAACATCCTCTAAGAGCGCTTTATTTTTCTCTGTGTTGACAAGCTTGTAGACCACGCTCTGCCTCACGCTCTCATAATTTAGAAAATACCGCATATCCACACTCTGGTTCACTTTGTTGCGATTGTATGTGTCCATCACATCGTTGACGACATTGAGCAGCGTCACCCTGCCGCTTGTATATTCTTCATAATAATTATTCAGATAGATGGTCGGCGAAATATTGCTGTCGTCCTGCATCACGGTAAGCCCCCTGAGCACGACCCCGTTGTTTTTCCTGACATCATTGAGCCTCACACTATAATTTTCGCCTGTCCTTCGCTCCACTTCTTCCCTCACCAGCGCTGTAAAATTTGTAAATTCCATTATCATAGATACTCCTTTTCATTCTCTTTGTTAATATAATCCCCTCCTCTGCCGATGTCTTTTTACAACGCAAAAAGACAACAAGAAAAACGTACGATAACACGTCTTTTCTCATTGTCTTAATTTCTTTCAGTCCGAATCGAGTAGGGGAATGACCTTCTCCACTACTCGCTGCGCGCCCTGTGCGCCGCTTCTGCGGCATATCTCATCTGCACGGGGCCGTGCATAAAAAACGATTGTCTATACCCTCGACAGATACTCGCCTGTCCTGGTGTCGATCTTGATGACATCATTTGTCTCTACAAATAATGGAACTGCCACTGTCGCACCTGTCTCAACCGTAGCCGGCTTGGTCGCGCCTGTCGCCGTATCGCCCTTGAATCCAGGCTCTGTGTCCGTGATCGTAAGCTCTACAAACAATGGCGGCTCAATTGCAAACACGTTGCCGTTGTGCGAGCACACCTTGACCATCTCATTCTCCTTCACGAACTTGAGCGCATCGCCCACCTTGTCCGCGTTGAGACCGATCTGTTCATAGTTCTCTGTATCCATAAAATAGAATAAATCGCCATCTGCATATAAGTACTGCATCTCTTTCCTGTCGATACGCGCCTGCGGGCACTTCTCCGTGGGCCTGAAGGTCTTCTCCACCACGCCGCCGCTGATAATGTTCTTGAGCTTTGTCCTGACAAAGGCTGCCCCCTTGCCGGGCTTTACGTGCTGGAACTCGATGATCTGATAGATGCTGTTCTCATACTCTATCGTAATACCGTTTCTGAAATCTCCTGCTGATATCATAAAAACTTTTCCTCCTAATATTCACTTTTCACGTTTACAATCCGTTAACCATTTTATAACAAAATGAGCAATATTTCAACTATTATTTTTGACATTTCGCGTAACTTTTCAACCCAAGGCTTTGCACTACGCTGCAAAGCCCATAAGAACACGTAAAGTGAGATGCATCAAGCCACGGTACGTGGGTTTGACATCCGTGAAGCGGTTTTTGCATGGCTTGATGCTGTGACAGGAAGCCGAAGGCTGAACTGTTACCGCTTCGCGTGACAGGTTGTCTCAGGACTTTGCACTACGCTGTAAAATACATAGTAGTTGAGGCGTATTAGGCCCATCGCGAAGTGTTTTTGCATGGCTTGACACCTGTTAGTACTACAGCGGACAGACTGAAAATGTCCTGTCCAAACTTATAAAATATATTGGAATTACATTGAATAAACGGCTATAATATGAGCCAAAATCCACTATATCAGGAGACATTAAATGTACTGTTTGCTGTAGTGTTAGGAATAGTCGCAAAATAACTTGTGCATATGGTGCCAGATAAACTTCCATAGGAATCGCAGCGGGCTACGGCGGCAGATGACAATGACGACTATGAAACTATAGACAAGTCAGATACATAAGTTATTTCGGGACTGTTCCTTACTCTTTCGCGATAATAAAATCAATTGCCATCAGATAGCCGTCCAGGCCATGCCCGTAAATCTGGTGGTCGCACACTTCCTTTGTGACGGAAACACGCCGGAACTCCTCCCGTTTCGTAATGTCCGAGATATGAATTTCCACCTTCGGGACTGTGATGCTGGCAAGCGCATCGCGTATCGCATAGGAATAATGTGTATATGCTCCCGGATTGATCACAATGCCCTTTGTACCGTCAAAATAAGCCTCCTGAATCCTGTCTATAATGGCGCCTTCATGGTTGGACTGGAAACACTCGATCTCACAGCCTGTTTTCTTTGCCTTATCCTGAATCATATTGACCAGATCCTTGTAATCCTGTGTGCCGTAAATCCCTTTTTCCCTGATCCCCAGGAAATTCAGATTTGCCCCGTTTATCACTAATAGTTTCATATATAAGTATCCTTTCATAAAAAATCATTCTTAGGTAATTGCAAAACTCTGAAAATCATATAAATACTGCATTTTTTAATACTGTATTTTCTTTCGCTCCTCACCCAGCTTTAGAGATATTACACAAAAACTTGCAAAAGTATAACGCCCTTTCCCTTATTGTGCAAACATGTTTTATCCACTGCATTTTGCGAGAATCTCTGAAGCCGCTTCTGATGGGCTCAGTTCGTCAACGTTCACGATGAACAGGGCGCCCTCCTCATATAAAGGACTTCGTTCTGCAAGCATCTCCTCAATCCGTTTCATCGGATTTTTGCACTGTAAAAGCGGCCTGGTCATATCACCCTGTATCCTGCTATAAATCGTTTCCGGCCGTGCCCGCAGATACACAACTTTACCAAGCTGCGACAGGAGTTTTTGGTTCTCTGTCCGCATTGGCATTCCTCCGCCTGTTGAAATGACCAGGTGCTCTCTCCTTTCAGCAAGCAGCTGTTTTAGCAGCGCTGTTTCCAGCTTTCTGAACATCTGTTCTTCATCTGTTGAAAAGATATCGCCAATGCTCCTATGCTGTTGCTCCTCAATCATCTCATCTGTATCGACAAAAGTATACTCCAATAACTTTGCAATGCTTCTGCCCACTGTCGTCTTGCCGCTCCCCATATAGCCTGTCAGAATAATATTTTCCATGAAAATCCTCCATTTTATCGACATTCCGGCTCCCCGCAACAGAAAACGTCTCATCTACACTCCAGCCGGTCACATAGCGCCCTGTAAGCCCTATCTCCAATTTCCTTTGTCACCTTGCAGCCGTTCCAGTTTTCAAAAGCCTCGATTCCCTGATACAACAGAATTTTGAGACCATTGAACGCCACGCCGCCGTTATCCCGGACATATTTCATAAACTTTGTCTCCCAGGGCGTATAGATCAGGTCATACCCAAACTTCACATAATGGTAAAAATCACCGTCTTCTATGACCACCTTATCGACATCCGGCGCCAGTCCGACACTGGTGCACTGAATCACGACATACCGGTTCTCCGCCCCGGTCAGAAGCTTCTTATAATCAGAGAGCGCCATCGCCGTTATGTCGCCCTGCCCATACCTGCGAATCTCATTGTTAACCTCCTCTGCCACAGCGTTCGCTTTCGCCACACTGCGGTTTAACAGGTACACCTTTTTTGCATGTCTTCCGCACATAAGGGCAGCGGCACGCCCCACACCGCCCGCGCCGAGTATGATGACTTCTTCCTTTTCAAGCAGTATGCCGTCCTCCTCCATCGCGCGCCAGAGTCCGCTGATATCTGTATTATAACCGATAAAGCCCTCCCTGTCATCGCGCGCATCACGCACAAGCGTATTGACAGCGCCCAGCGCCTGTGCCCCCGGATCAACTTCTGTCAGAAGATCAATGACGGCATTTTTATATGGAACTGTGACGTTCATCCCCTGAATATTCAGGCCGTAAGCACCTTTTAAAGCGTTTTCCAGCTGTCCCTGTGCCACATGAAACGGCACGTACACCATATCGATGCCCAGCGCGTCTGCAAATATGCCATGCATCAGCGGCGACATGGAATGCTCTACCGGATTTCCTATAATGCCAAAAACCTTTGTTTTTCCACTAATCTGCATCAATATTCCCTCCATTATTTGATAAATTTTCGGTCATTTCAGAAGCCTCGCCTGCTACAGCCTTTTCTTCTTTTTTACATACCTGCGATAGCCAGCCAGCACTAGCTTCTCAGGATAACGCTTTAAGACAATCTGTATCTCCTCCTTGGGATGGATTGGCTTTACCAAAATGGAGTAGATCCCTGCTTTGTTCGCCCCCCACACATCGGTAAAGATCTGATCTCCCACAAACAGCGTGCTCTTCTCGTCCGTTCCCATATTTTTCATAGCTTCCCGATATTTTGCCGGATTGGGTTTGCCGGCCTTGTAGATGTAGGGCGCGTCCACCGCGTCGCAGAACATCTTTACGCGCGGTTCTTTGTTGTTGGAGAGCATCGTGACCTTGTAACCTATGTCTTTCAGACGTCTGAACAAGCCAATCGCGCGATCGTCCGCCGGGAGTCCATGCGGCACCAGCGTGTTGTCGATATCAAATATCACACTTCTGTATCCCTGCCTGTACTTCTCCTCAAAATCAATTTCATATGTTGAATCAAGATATTCCTTCGGATAAAAACATTGCAGCATTCCCATATCCTCCATGTGCCATTTAAAATTGGTATCTAATACTTAGGATTTGTAGAAAAATAACTGACACATCTTGACTTGTCTATTTCTCCGAGTGCAAATTACTAAAATAAATTACTAAAGTAATTGACAAAACACCTCGTCGTAAGGCATTGCCTGTATGCCTTTGCCTCCTACGCCTGCGTTTTTTACGCTACACACTTAAAAATATCCTGCGCAATCTGTATCACTTATTTTCCTACATCTTCTCAATCGAAAAATTTACCTCGAAAAAAGTTCTCCCCGCCTAACGGGTTTGCTGTCAACCTGAACAAGACACAGCCGTCGGGACACATAATCACCTTGCTGTATTTACTGTCACCACCGATATTCTGCAGATCCCCGCCGCTTCTGACTGCCTCCATAACAGGAAACATCTGCAGCATTACCTTGGAGCAGATCCCCTGTCCCTGTGCATTTACCGGACAACCATAAGTGCATGTATATTTATCTCCGATTTCCTCACCATTGCGGCAATATCTTTCCGTCTCTTCGTTGTCCTTATTGAAGCCAATTACTTCTATTTCCCATTCATACTCCTCGTCATACCATTTCTTCATAACCGTGCCTCCTTCATTTTGATCTTACGCTCCCCTGTCCATATGCCTGTGTCCCCGCAGCGTTCTATCACCCTGTCACAGATTCGCCGCCTCAAGCAGAAGCCGCGTGTAATCGGTGGCGGGATTTTCATAGACCTCCTCGACCCTTCCCTGCTCGAGGATCTCACCGTTTTTCATAATAATGACTCTGTCACACATCTGGTACACAACACGCAGGTCATGCGATATGAAAAGTATGGAGATGCCAAGCTCCCTGTGAAGCTTTCGCAAAAGCCTGATGATCTGCGCCTGTATCGTCACGTCCAGCGCAGACACCGGCTCGTCCGCAATCAGAAAATCCGTGTCGCACAGGAGCGCCGCCGCGATCGCAACGCGCTGTCTCTGGCCGCCGGAAAGCTCTGCGGGATAGTGTTCCTTGAACTTCACATCAAGCCCCACCCGCTCGAGCATTCTGTCAACCTTTCCTGTGCGCTCCTCTCTGGTTAGTCGCTCCTTACCTCTATCCATGCGCGATTTCATGCGAAGCGGCTCCTCAAGTATCCAGCCAATTTTCTTTGCAGGATTCAGCGAGCTGTACGGATCCTGAAAGACCATCTGCGGATTGGGGCAATCGAGCATGATTTCGCCGTCATACTGCTTCTGCATGCCAAGAATCGCCTTGGCAAGGGAGGTTTTTCCGCAGCCGCTCTCGCCGACAAGCCCCAGTACTTCTCCCTTTTTCATTTCAAAACTCACATTTTTCAGGACATGCTGTAAGCTGTCCTGCGGCTTTTGGCGAAAACGGTTCATCAGGTTTTCTTTATTTTTGTAATATACGTTTAAATTTTTTACATTCAGCATATTTTCCATAATCGGTTCCTATCTGTCATACCTCTATCAATTTAGCGATTACCATTCCACTTCCATCACACACTTGTCTGCCCCTGCCTTTATGCTTTCAAGCAATGTAACTTTTACATCTGTCTTGAATACTTTACTAAAAATTCCTTCTGCATTTCCTAATGTACAATAGCACCATGTTTTTGATACTTCTTGGGGTACTCTTTTTACACAGGCGCAGTAGCATTCCGGATAACAAAATCTAATTTTGTTGTCAGATATGTATTCAAGACAGGCAAAAGTCTCTTTTTGATTAAATGCGCACACAAATTCCTCTATACTATCCGTCTGATTCAAATATTTCAGAAGTTTGTTTGCAATTGATTTACCATCATCACATCTACACTCTTTTCTAATACTGATTATTGTATCTGTATCAAAATGTTCCTCAAGATAGTTGCAAACTGCATTCGCCCATAGATATTTTTTCTTAATATCCGCACTCTTTGACAATGGATGATTGACTTCAAATTCTCTTGCCGTATCATATCCAATATGTCTTTCTAAACTATCTACTAATCTAACAGAATGTGCATTATCATTTTTTGCCATAATGTTCTCCTTACAAATTCCCTTTTTCCTTGATTTTCGGTCACTGATCCCCCTTCACGCAATCCCCGCTGAACGCTCCGCTTTCAGGAGCGCATAATAGCACTCATCGCAGATTCCCTGATTATTCCTGCCGGCGCTCCGCAGGGTTCCTTCGTATTTCATTCTGCACTTTTCCATTACCTTACCGGAATTGGGATTTCTGGGATCATGCCTGGCCTCAATCCGGTTTGCACCCACCTCGTCAAACAGAAAATCCATAACCTCTTTTAAAGCTTCCGCAACGATTCCCTGATGCCACCATGCCCTTCCGATGCAATACCCAATATGCATCATGGAGATTTCTTCTTTCATATTCACTACGGCGATATCGCCAATCGGCTCGTCCCCGTGCTCTTTCAATACAATCGCCCAATGGTAATAATTCTCATCAGAATATGCATTGACCCAGCTATCTATCACTCTCCCGCTTATTTCCGGGCTTGTGTGGGCAGGCCATGTCAGAAATTTTGTAACCGCTTCATCTGACGCCCAGTTCTGATACATCGCAGCAACGTCTCCATGCACATACCTTCTTAAAATCAGTCTTTTTGTCTCTAACTGCTGTGTTCCACAATGTTTCATACGTATGCTCCTCTCAGATAGACTTTTTCTCTTACAGCTTGCCAATCCGCTCCATATATTTCTGGTGATCTTCCGGGAGAAACTCATAATAGCACCGGTTGATTTCTTCCTCTGTAACTCCCCTGGAACTATAAAGCATCTCAATCATGGTCAACGCCTCCTGTATGACATAAAACGCCCCTGTAATAGCCTGATGTCCTGACCCGGACGTGATTGTAAACACATCTTTATCACATGTCAGTCCCCGCGTGACAAATCCATATGGCAGCGGCAGCCCACATACATAATATTGGTCAGCCGTACATATGGAACAGATCAAATAAAGGGCGCTTCTTTTTGTCTTATCCCCGTTCCCGTCGTTTTCTTCCACCAGTTTATGATCCGCGGACACACAAAACTGCCGCCCCGCCACCGCAAGCATATTGCCCGTAGTGTCAAAAGCATAGAAAATCCCGTTTGCTTCTGCCCACTCACACGCCTGTGCATTCTGCTCCTGCAAGGCCTCTCTCATCTCTAACAAAAGCCGCTGCTGGTCCTCTATCACATAAACCTCATAAGCATTGTCCGCCCTTTCTAGGACAGCCACCTCGATACAGTGACAATGCCCCGCAAAAAAGGGGCTTGCGTCAATGTACATGCAAGCCACCGTCTCCTGTGGTACTTTGTCATGTACATCAACCTCTATTTCAATCTTTCGCAGCCCCCCGACTGTCATTCCAAAACTGCATTCCTGCTGGGACGTGCTGTCTTCTGAAATAATCTTCTGTATGTGTTCCCTGTGCGCCGCAATCCATCTTAAACATATGTTTATCCTATCTGTGCACTGTACCACAGCCTGCCTGTTATATCCGTACCCTGCAAATTCCTCCCAGCATGTTGCCAGAAGCTTTGTTTTGCCTTCCCATAGAACTGCCTCGGTTTCACATTGATACAGCCCCATATCCATCTGCTCAAAATCTTCGGGATTTATATACGCCATTCTAACGTCCCCTTCCCAGCCGCACCTTCCGGTCCGCCGCTGTCTGCGTCTGTCTATGGAACCTATAAACTGAAATTTACCATTTTTATAATGATTATAATGATATGAACATTCCATATTCCTTTGGTACGTTTAAAACTCCATCTGTTGTATTTTCCATCAGAATGTCTTTTATTACTTGTTTAGGAACACTATTCAAAGATGTCATACTAGAAAGCGAATAAATATAATCCACCATATCATCTATATTTGTAACTGCCAATGAATCAATATATTCTTTTTTTTCAACTTTCGAAAAAGTTTTACTTAAAATCTCATATCCATTTTGAAGTGTAAAATTCTTATTTATATGATCTTCAACACCATATGCCGATAGAATTTGGGATAAATATTCAATAATTCCATGTTCTCCATATGTCGCACAATAAAAACGACCTCCTCTCTTTAATACTCGTCGCACCTCCGTCAAACCTTTATCTATATCAGGCACATGATACAACATCATATTTGCAATAACAATATCAAAAGTCGCATCTTCATAAGGTATCTCCTGAATATCTAAAACCTTATATTGAATGTTATCATAACTTCCTATATTATCTTTTGTCGTTGCAACCATTCCTTCTGAAAAATCAGAAAGTATTATTTTGGAGCAAGCACGAATTATTGACTCTCTATTTTTCCACATATCCCCTGTTCCACAGCCTAACTCTAATACTTTCGCCCCTTTATCAATTCTATAATTTGAAAATATCCAATTTCCAAATCCCAGCTTATTCGTTGAATATTTATCATGAATTGATATTCTGATGTCTAAGTTATTTGCAGTAGCATATTGTTGTTTTACAACTGATATATCATTAATCTTGCTCATAATTATCCCCCATAAATCCCGATTTTTCTTTATAATTGATTTTCCGATAAACTGAAATTGATCTTTTATACTCTTACAAATAATTCCTCTGGTTCAACTCCTCTTTTC
>CAJUQZ010000133.1 GCA_910588755.1 uncultured Lachnospiraceae bacterium
AAAACATATCAAAATCTTTTCAAAAATCATCTTGACATATCACCAGATTGCTCCTTTTTGATGAGTAATAGCCTTTTGGAATCTTCCCTGCATAATGCCAGACACGGAGAGACTCGAAAAGTCTATCAATATGTTACAAAAATCTATATTAAGCCATTTGGCAAAATACCATAGTAAAACTGTACCGGGTAAATCCAGTAGTTTGCCTTGTAATGGGCTCAGAGGACCTTGCTTAGAAAAAGTTTTGTCCGCTCATTTTTCGGACTGCCAAACACTTCCTCTGGTGTGCCGCTCTCCATGATTACGCCTTGGTCAACGAAAAGAACCCTCGATGCGACCTCTCTTGCAAAGCCCATCTCGTGGGTGACAATCACCATCGTCATGCCTGACCTGGCAAGGTCCTTCATGACATCGAGCACTTCTCCAACCATCTCGGGATCGAGTGCGGAGGTCGGCTCATCAAACAGCATAATTTCAGGATTCATGGCAAGCGCCCGCGCAATGGCGACGCGCTGTTTCTGTCCGCCGGACAGCTGCGCTGGGTAAGCTTGCGCCTTGTCTGCTAGGTTGACGCGCTTTAGGAGCTCGTTTCCCTTTTTGACAGCCTCGTCCTTTGTCATTTTTTTCAGAAGGACCGGTGCCAGCGTGATATTGTCCATGATGGTCAGGTGTGGGAACAGGTTGAACTGCTGAAATACCATACCCATTTTCTGGCGTACTTTATTGATATCAACCTTGGGCGTGTTGATCAGCTGGTCGTCCACATAGATCTCGCCTTCTGTCACGTCCTCGAGTAGGTTCAGGCACCTTAGAAACGTGCTTTTGCCAGAACCGGAGGGGCCGATTACGACGACGACCTCGCCTGGTGAAATGTGCTCGTCGATGCCGTTTAGGACAGTTAAGTCCCCGAATTTTTTATGTAGGTTTTTAACTTTGATCATATAAACTCCTGTTCGCCCGCGTTGGCGGGTACGCAAATCAAGATGGTGAAATCTAGACTTTATCGCAAGGTCTTTTTATCGGATATCTGACTTTCGAAGTACAAGCTCAATCCTGTGCAGCAGCAGTGTCAGTAGCTTGATCAGGACATAATAGATCACTGCGGTGCCAAACAATGGCATGGGTGCGTTGAAGGTAGCGCTCTTGATAAAATCGCCAGCCTTCTGTATATCCATCAGCCCCACATAGCCGACGATGGCCGTTTCCTTGATCAGGACGATAAACTCATTGCACAGCGCGGGAAAAATATTTTTGATGGCCTGTGGGATTACAATTCTTGTCATGGTCTGGAAAGCATTCAGTCCCAGCGACCGGCCCGCTTCCGTCTGCCCGTGATCGACAGACTGGATACCGGCACGAATAATCTCGGACACATAGGCACCGGAATTAACTCCAAATGCGATTGCCGCGATAATCCACTTGTCCAGATTTATTGGGGCAAAAATGACAAAATAAATGATCATCAGCTGCGTGACGGAGGGTGTTCCCCGGATCACATCGGTATAGACACTCCCGAAAAAATGGATAAGCTTTTGTTTAGAGAGATTACACAGCGCAATCAGCATACCGATCAGGATTCCGATTAAGACGGCGAGAAGCGATACCTTGATGGTTACGCCGACGCCTTCAAACAAAAGCTTGTAGCGGTCTTCCCGGATAAAACACTTATAAAATAAATTAGAAAAATTAGCGAACCATTCCTGTACTGCTGTCATCTGTCCGTCTTCCTTTCACCTGTCTGTGGGGATTGTCAATTCCATCGGTGCAAACGCAAATGTATATTAGCCACACTAATGCCCATTTTATCATAAAGGTGGTGAGTTGAAAAGCTTTTTTTCAAGGATATTTTGTGGATTTTTATCTGTTACCTGTAAGTTCTCGTACGTGGCTTGTAAAGCCATTATTAGTGGTAAATGTTAAGCCCTGTATGGACACTAACCGGGAATATTTTATGGCTTGCACTCTTTGCACTATCTTTTTGAAATATAACACAGGAGAAGCGCGCAAGGGAAATGTTTATAAACAGCAGCATGCCATATAAAACATATAAGGAAGTGCTGCGGGATACGTAGTTTGTTGATATCTGCACAGGATATATGAACGGACAAAGAAAAAAACATGTGTTTGTATTGGGCGAAGGGGATGCAGTATTTCAGATGTCTTTTATTTCGGCGATGAACTGGCAAGATATTTTTGATATTTATGGAATATGCTAAAGGACCAGCTATGCGTTGTGTTTGCGGATACGACAGGTTTGGCGACACTGGCTGGGGGCATCAAAACTGTCGAGGAGATTTGGCAGATTGCACATAATACAGATACGTCGATTTTATTTTATAATAATGAAGCTGAATTGTCGGCGGTCGTAAACCTGTGCTATCTCTCTGCCCGCAACAAATATTGTATTGAGCGGGAAGACTGGGTAGGAAGGGGGATAGACGATATATTTTATTCAGAGCAGAAAAATGCAGATGGTATCATTCTGGAATAGAAGGTGGATAACACGCCAAAGGAGGCGACCGCACAGATTTGGGATAAACAGTATGATTTGCGGATCTGTGGCAAGTTTGGAAAAGAACAAATATTTGCAGACCAGATACTGACTGTCGGCATCAGTTACAGCCGGGAGGAACAAAGCAAATTGTTGTGAACTGGGGGAGGGCTGGCGGAGACTGGCTGCGGTGCAAAAATAGGGGGTTTGGAAAAACTACTTTGGAGGATGGGGGGTGGTGTTTCGGTTAGTGTAAAAGAATAGTTTCTTATATGTTCTGGAACATTTTCTGCCTTTGAGTATCAATATTGTTTTGGTATATACAATGTACAAGATTATCTGCTAGATGTTTGCTTATAGACATAGGCAAATGCGGTATATACTCTAGAAAAATAAAACGATTGCAAAAGTAAGAGCAAGGGGCTGGCGGAAAATACTATCATTTACTTATATATTGATATATTGTAAACGAATTGTACTTTCTGACAGCCCCTCGCTCATTTATAAAAATATTTCAATCCACAGCTATTTAATAATGTTCCCAATTCGAGAAATTGTGAACTTCAAAGAAATAAGCTGACACTTTATTGTATATGAATCAAGAATAATAGTCAATATAAGAAATTTTGAACTCAGGATAAACTTGATTTTTGCAAAATAATTATATTAAACAAGCAGCCTGTAAGCAATTTTTAGAAAAATATTCTTCAAATTAATAAATCTCTTTGTGAAATCATGCTACAGCAAATTTATAAGTTTATCCTATTTTGAACTGTACTAAAGGTTATATAATGCTCTTTTATAAAAATGAAATAAAAGTATTGCTTTCTAGAAATAAATATGTTATAATATGAATTGACAATTAAGTCACTTTTTAAGTTTTTGCGCATCAAGTCATTAGGAATTAAATAAAAAATGGCTTGATGCACCTCCTGATTTTTCAATATACTAAATCAGTAAAAGTTCTTTCTATATAATATAAGGATAATAAGGATAAATTACAAAGGAGCGTGACCAAATTGACAGCACATATTTCCGAGGACGGACTAGGCAGAGAGGAGTCCGTAGCAGAGCATACGGAAAAGACTGCCTATCTCTGCGAAAAAAAGGGAAAGCGGTGCGGCTTGTCGCAGGTCATGTCAGTCGCGCTATCTTGCACGACATGGGCAAGAATAAGAAGAAATTCAACGACTATCTTCATGCAGACGCGAACACCAGACAAAAGCTGCGGGGAACGATCGCCCATGCGTCTACAGGGGCGAAGTATCTATATGACAAATACCATAGCGACAACGCAAGTGATGTAAAGCTTTTGACAGAATTGATTTCCTATGCTGTTGCGGCGCATCACGGCATCTTTGACTGCGTGGATAACGATCATGCCGACCTTTTTTTCAATAAGATGGACAAGGTTGAAGATTACGATGAGGCCCGCCACAATGCGGAGCACGACTATCTGGACAAAGCAGTGCTTGACCAGAGATTTGCAGGTGCATTAGAAGAATTTAACAACATACAGAATCAGATAAAGGGACTGCACACAAAATTAAAATCCATGATGCAGGCGAAAAACGCTTCAGATCTGAAAGAAACCGCTATGAACTGCCGGCTTTTTCTGTTTTCTTGTCTCCAACGCTTAATCTTATCGTTTCTGATCGATTCCGATTGGGAGGCTACCTCAGATTTTATGGCTCAGATCGATACATTTTCCAAACAGACGGATATTCATAACATAAAAGTATTTGAGAAGGCTGGTGAAAATTTTAAGAATTATATGCAGAAAAAGCAGCAGGAAATCAATCAGGCAAAACTGACGAAGAAAGAGAAAGAAATCCTGGACGCGAGAAACGCGCTGCAGCAGGAGTGTTTGGAATTTGCAAAGCATCCTGCCGGAATCTACTGTCTGCCGCTTCCGACCGGCGGAGGAAAGACACTGAGCGGACTTGCGTATGCGCTGGAATATTGTCGGCAGCACCCGGAGACAGAGCGGATTATCTACGTATCACCTTTTATATCAATCACGGAACAAAACGCTGGGGTGTTCCGCGATGCAATCGGTGAGGATAAGTGGATTCTGGAGCACCATTCTTCTGTGGTCAGAAACAATGAAAACGGGGATGAGGACTATCACAACAGAAGCGTGTCAAGATATGACATCAACTGGGAGGAACCTTTTATCTGCACGACATTTGTACAGTTTATGAACACGCTTTTTTCAGACAGGAGCGAGTCGGTCCGCCGGATGCACAGGCTTGTCAATTCGGTTGTAATTATTGACGAAGTCCAGTCGATGCCCTTAAAGTGTGTCCACACTTTTAATTATATGATTAATTTCCTGAACGCGGTCTGCAACACAGATATCATTTTGTGCACAGCGACGCAGCCGACCCTGGCGGAGACAGCATATCCAGTCTGCTACAGCGAACCGAAATACATGATTTCCGATGTGGACAGATGGTTTCGCCTGTTTGACCGGGTGAGGATTCATACGCCGGAGGCAGGACAAAAATACACCTTTGAAAGCCTGGGCAATGAGCTTGCGGAGCAGACGGAAATATTTCAGTCGATTCTTGTCGTCCTGAATACGAAATCCGCAGTGAAAAAACTGTATGATCTTTTAAAGGAAAAAGAGATCAATGTAAAATACCTCACCACAAATCTGTGCGCCCAGCACAGGAGTGACAAGATTGAGGAAATACAAAAAATTCTCAAAAAGCGGCAGGAAAACATTGTGGTAGTCAGCACAAATCTGATCGAGGCGGGCGTCGATATCTCGTTTGAATGTGTCTACCGTTCGATGACAGGCCTGGACAGTCTGGCGCAGAGTGCAGGGCGGTGCAACCGGAACGGCGAACTGGAGTACGGCATCATCAATCTAATCACGCTGGAAAATGAAAACACGGGAAATATGGCGGAACTATTGCAGAACAGCAGGGTGGCAGAGCGTATTATACATCAATATAATGAGGGGGACAGAGCAGACAGCCTTCTGATGCCGCAGTGGATGGAACGGTATTTTCAACAGGTTTACAGCTATGCGTCCGACCAGATGAATTTTCCGCTTCATAAAACGGGGACAAATATCATAAAACTTTTGTCAAATGGATTTGGTGTGGAAAAGAGGAAGAATTTACTCAATCCGGCGTATAAGTCTGCGGGGCAGGCATACAAAGTGATTGACGATCATTCGCTTGGTGTGATTGTACCGTATGGGAAGGGGGTAGAAATCATAGAAGCAATACAAAATACAACAGATTTGACGAAGATCAAAACATATATTCGGCAGGCGCAGAGATATACCGTCAATGTGCGTGAGAATCTGTTAAACCGATTTGAGGGGCTGATAGAGCCTGTCAGTGAAAGAATCGCCGGTCTTTATATGGTATCGGCACCGGGAGCGTACAGCATGGATTACGGTATTGCGCCGGAGTGGGAAGTGCTGATGTATTAGAGGACGGGAGCACTGGAAAAACAGGAAAATAGAGAGGAGAAGTGCAGTATGGAAAAACCAAATGTGATTGAGTACAGCGTATTTGGCAGATATGCATTGTTTACCGATCCGCTGTCAAAGACGGGCGGTGAGAAATGCACGTATCAGATTCCGACGTATCAGGCTTTGAAAGGAATAACGGAATCCATCTACTGGAAACCAACGCTCACGTGGGTCATTGATGCGTGCCGTGTCATGAATGTGATCCATACGGAATCCAAGGGCATCCGGCCAATCAAGTACAGCGGCGGAAACGATCTGTCGTATTACACCTACCTGCGGGGGGTGGAGTATCGGGTGCGGGCCCATTTCGAGTGGAATGAAAACAGGAAGGATTTGGCGCATGACCGGAATGAGAACAAGCATTATGACATTGCAAGGAGAATGGTTGAGCGGGGCGGAAGAAGGGATATTTTTCTGGGGGCAAGAGAGTGCCAGGGATATGTGGAGCCGTGTTCATTTGATGAGGGAGAGGGCGCGTATGACAAAACCAACCTGTCATTTGGCATCATGGTGCATGGCATCACCTACCCGGACGAGGCTTTCCGGGACGAAGAAAAAGGAAAACTTTCTGTGCGGCTCTGGAATGCACAGATGGTAAACGGAGTCATTCATTTCCCGCGGCCAGAGGAGTGTACAATCAGGCGTGTGCTGCAGGAGTCGAAGCAGAAGCAGTTTATATTTGAAAAGAATTTTACAGGGTTAGAGGAGTTTGAGGGAGGTGATTTGTTTGGCGTGGCTAAAGACATTGGCTGACACATATGATGTCCATGCGGAGCAGGCAGGCGTGATTAAGGACGGCCAGCCGGTGCTGCTGCCGATTTCCCACTCAACGTTTAATGCCCAGATAGAAGTGACGCTTGATGCGGATGGAAATTTTGTCGATGCCAAAAAGCTTGAGAAGGGAAACGATGCGGTTACGATTATTCCGGTGACGGAGGACTCTGCTGCCAGGAGCAGCGGTATTGCACCACACCCATTGTGTGACAAGCTTTGTTATATCGCAGGAGATTACACGGCATACACTGGTGACAACAAGGAGAGCTACTTTGATGCATATATGGAACAGCTGCAAGACTGGGAGGAGTCGGAGTACGCAAGTCCAGCTGTGTGGGCAATCAGCAGATATCTTGAAAAGAAATCACTGGTACACGATTTAGTGACAAGCAACGTGTTGGCATTAGATGACAGCGGCAGGCTTACAGACCGGACGAAGATACAAAATTTAGGGCAGACCGGCGCGGCCGTGCGGTTTATTGTATATGGGCCTGACATACCAGAGGTGTGGAAAAATCAGGGATTGTATGATAAATATAGCGCGTACTACCAGCAGAGGGCAGGAGAGAAAAATCTGTGTTACGCGTCAGGAAAGATCGAATCCTGTTCCGATAAGCACCCCTCGAAGATACGAAACAGCGGGGACAAGGCAAAGTTGATATCCGGAAATGACGAGTCGGGATTTACATACCGTGGAAGGTTTCTCTCGAAGGGACAGGCCGTTTCTGTCGGATATGAAGTGTCTCAGAAGGCGCACAATGCGCTCAGATGGCTGATTCAGAAGCAGGGATATACAAGGGACGAATCCGCGATTGTCACATGGATTGTGAACAGGGATATGCAGTTGCCCGACATCATGAAGGATTCAGCCAACTCGTTTGGCGACATTGACGATTTTGATGACTGGGATTTTCTTGGCACAAGCAGCATTGATAAGAAGGACACAGGGAAACAGTTTGCAGAGCAGTTTAACAATGCGGTAAACGGGTATGCCGCTAAGCTCAAGTCAGAGGACAGGGCTGCAGTGATTGCACTCGAGGCGGCAACGACAGGACGGCTCTCGGTTGTGTACTATGATGAGATGGGCGCCATACAGTACATCGATGCGGTACGAAGCTGGCAGCAGCACTGCAAGTGGCGCCGGACCGTGACTGTGGGAAAGGCAGAGGAAGAAAGGAAGAAAATCACCTGTGAATGCACACCGTCCCCCGGGGATATGGCGCTCGCAGCCTTTGGGGTACAGCGCTCGGAATGGCTCGAGGCAGACGCCAAGCTGATCAGGAGCACAGTGAAGCGGTTACTGCCATGCATTACGAAAAAAGGAGGAAAGATTCCGGAGGATATGATCAGGGCGGCGGCGCGGCGGGCGTCTATGCCGCAGACCATGAGTGAATTTGTCTGGTACAATGATGTATTGTGTGTTGTATGCGCGATGCTCCGATACCGTTATGAAATGGAGGGAAATAAAATGGATGATTTTCTAAAAGACAATATCAACGACAGGAGTGTTTTGTTTGGAAGGCTGCTGGCGGTGTATGATTACATGGAACAGCTTGCCATGTTTGAGCGCGACGAGAATGGAAAAGTCGTAGAGCGGCGTACCACAAATGCAAAAAGGTATTGGAACGCGTACAGCAGGAGGCCGGCCAAGACATTTGAGACAATCAAGCAGAACTTAGTGCCATATGAAAGGAAACTGTCTAATTATGCGGTAATGAAATTTGAGGAGTGGTCTGGTGAGATCATGAAGCATCTGGCCGCTGCGGGATATAGCAATGTGGCATTGTCAGAGATGTATTTGCCAGGATATTATTTACAGATGGATTATATGAGACAGGCATTTCAGAAAAAAGAACAGTAAAAGTTACAGTCTGGCAGAGCTGGACTGCTATCCAGAAAGGAGAATGATTATGGGTGAATTTACAAACAAGATTGATTTTGAGGTACTGGTGATGGTAAAAAATGCAAATCCAAACGGCGATCCGCTCAATGGGAACAGACCGCGTGAGACGTACGACGGTTTTGGAGAGATTTCAGATGTGTGCATTAAGCGCAAGATCAGGAACAGACTGCAGGATATGGGGGAAAATATCTTTGTGCAGAGCGATGAGCGCGCAGTTGATGGCGCAAAAAGCCTTGCGGAGCGTGCAAAAAATAACGCAGCAATGCAGAAGGCTTTGAAGGATAAAGACAAGGACGCCTATGCAAAGGCAGCGTGTGAGACATGGATTGACGTTCGCAGTTTTGGACAGGTGTTTGCATTTAAAGACGACAGTGTATCAGTCGGCGTGAGGGGGCCGGTTTCCATTCACTCTGCGTTTAGCGTATGTCCCATTTCAATCGACAGTATGCAGATTACCAAGAGTGTCAATAGCGAGACTGGCAAAGAAGGCAAGAAGTCGTCAGATACAATGGGAATGAAACATAAGGTATATTCGGCGTTATATGTTGTGAAAGGCAGCATCAACCATCAGCTTGCCCAAAAGACGGGGTTTTGTGATGAAGATGCGGACAAGCTTAAAGAGGCACTGCGCACGCTGTTTGTCAACGATGCATCTTCTGCAAGGCCGGACGGCAGCATGGAAGTGTGCAAAGTGTATTGGTGGAAGCACAATTGCCCTATGGGTCAGTACTCGTCGGCAAAGGTGCACAAGCTTCTACTGGTAGAGGCAAAAGCAGATGACCCGAAGGAATTTGAGGATTATGAGGTAACGCTTCATTCTTTGCCGGGATTAGACGTTGAAATAATTGAGGGAATTTAGCATGTATGCCGAGGAGGACTACCTGATGCTCTCGGGCCTGCAGCACTTCGCGTTCTGCAGGCGGCAGTGGGCAATGATCCATATTGAACAGCAGTGGGCAGAGAACTACCGCACAACGTCGGGCGAGCTGATGCACAGGAAAGCGCACGACGAGGGTTCCTTTGAGAAAAGGGGAAATCTTCTGATTGTCAGGGGTCTGCGCATCGCTTCCCGCGCGCTTGGATTGAGCGGGCAGTGTGATATTGTTGAGTTTCATGGGAGCAAAAGCGGCATCGCGTTATTTGGATATGAAGGAAAATGGAATCCGGTTCCGATTGAGTACAAGCGTGGTTCCCCCAAAGAGAATAAGGCCGACGAGCTGCAGCTTTGCGCACAGGCCGTCTGTCTCGAGGAGATGTTTCAGACAAGCATACCAGAAGGGTATCTATATTATGGTGAAAACAGAAGGCGGAGTGCGGTGGAATTTACAGAGGGCCTGCGGTCTGAAGTGAAAAAGATGGCTGAAGAAATGCACACTTTATTCAAAAAAGGACATACGCCAAATGTGAAACCAACGAAACAATGTAAAGCATGTTCACTGGAAAATCTGTGTGTCCCCAAGCTGCAGAAGGCAATGAAGGTGAGGGACTATATTGAGCAGAACATTCGGACGACTGTCATCGAATAAAACACTTCGTTTTGTTTGTGTTGTATGTCTTGAAAGTGCTGTTTTGAGCAATGCACGTGTACGCTGCATGATTTGAAAGTGCTGTCTTGAGCAATGCACGTTTACGATGAATGATTCGAAAGTGCTGTTTTGAGCGATATACGATTGCGTAGTATGATTCGAAAGAGCTGTTTTGAGCAATGCACGTATACGTAGCATGATTTGAAAGTGCTGTCTTGAGCAATGCACGTATACGTAGTATGATTCGAAAGTGCTGTTTTGAGCATTATGCACAAGAAAAGAAGACATGTTCTGAATATTATTTTAATGATGCTTATTTATAGAAAACGACAAATTTGTGGGCATCGTTTGATGCAGGGAGGGTTTGGGTGCGGAAATTATTAAACACTTTATATGTAATGACGGACAGCTGTTATCTGACGCTTGACGGTGAAAATATTGTGATACTTGACGGCGAAAAGACACTTGGCAGATTTCCGCTGCACACGTTGGAAAATATCACATGTTTTACATACAAGGGGGCAACGCCGGCACTGATGGGCGCCTGTGCGGAACGGAAAATTGGCATGAGTTTCTTCTCGCCAAGAGGTGCATTTCTGGCAATGGTTGTAGGGAAAGAATATGGAAATGTGCTGCTGCGAAAAGAGCAATACCGCATATCAGATGATGAGAAACGAAGTGTACAGTATGCAAAGAACATGATTGTGGGAAAAGTTTTTAACAGCAGATGGAGCATAGAGCGAACGCTTCGCGACCACGCATATCGCGTGGATACTGAGAGCTTGAAACAGGTATCAAATAGTTTATATGAGACACTCCCCAAACTCGATCGTGTTACTAAGCTTGATGAACTGCGGGGGATAGAGGGAAAGGCGGCAGAGCAATATTTTTCTGTTCTGAATGATATGATATTAAATCAGAAGGAGGATTTTGCATTTACCAAAAGAAACCGCAGGCCGCCGCTCGACAATATCAATGCCATTTTATCTTTTGCGTATACAGTGCTTGCGGGGGATTGCGCGAATGCGCTGTCAAGCGTCGGATTAGATCCTTATGTTGGATTTATGCACGGTGACAGGCCAGGGCGGACATCGTTGGCGCTGGATCTGATGGAAGAATTGCGCCCAGTGCTGGCGGATCGGTTTATCCTGACGCTCATCAACACAAAAGCGATTCAGGCAGACCACTTTGAAAGGCAGAAGGACAATGCGGTGCTCTTGAATGACGACGGCAGAAAGGTATTTTTCAATGCATGGCAGAAGCATAAAAAAGAAACAATCACACACCCATATTTAAAAGAAAAAATCGAGTGGGGGCTGGTTCCTTATGCGCAGGCGCTGTTGCTTGCGCGGACAATCCGCGGCGATATTGACGAGTATCCGCCGTTTTTATGGAAGTAGGTGGTGGTATGTCAGGGCTGAAAGCCAGATTGAGGCACTGATATCGATGGATATGTTTTATGGGAGTAAAGTTTATATGTTGCGTTGAAAGCCGGATTGAGTCGTTGAAGATATCGGCGGATATGCTTTCATGAAAGTAGGTGTTGATATGTTAGTGTTAATCACGTATGATGTAGCAACTCAGGACGCGGCGGGAAAAAGCCGCCTTCGTAAAGTCGCAAAGGAATGTGTGAACTATGGACAGCGTGTCCAAAACTCTGTATTTGAATGTGTCTTAGATGCCTCACAGTTATTGTTATTAAAGGATCGTCTTGTCTCGTTGATCAACGAGAAGGAGGACAGTCTTAGATTTTATTATCTTGGTAATAAGTATCAGACAAAAGTCGAGCATTTTGGAACAAAGACTTCCTATGATGCCGAGGGGACTTTGATGATATAAGCTGGTGCGAATGGCAAGCTCACATGAGATACCAAGGAGGTTCGCACCAGAAAAAAGTTACAAAATGTGGCGTATGCCATGTTAAAGAAATATGAGCAATGCTGGGATTTTGTCAGTATTGCCCAGACAAAAGTCCATATTGAGGTGAAAATATGTGATTTTTGGGGTCACTCCCTGCGTGGGAGTGTGGATTGAAATGGAACAATGTTGTACGGTATTGAAAAAAGGACCGTCACTCCCTGCGTGGGAGTGTGGATTGAAATTATTTTCGCAAGCCTTACGAATCTATCCGGGTCAGTCACTCCCTGCGTGGGAGTGTGGATTGAAATATATTTTCTGACTTCTGATAAAATCAGCGTGTCAGGTCACTCCCTGCGTGGG
>CAJUQZ010000134.1 GCA_910588755.1 uncultured Lachnospiraceae bacterium
TGTGTATAGAGAACAGATCACATCTTTTTTAGAAGAAAAACATCTGTAATTGTATCAACTACGTCGTTGGTTTCAGTGAT
Source organism: uncultured Lachnospiraceae bacterium (assembly GCA_910588755.1). Classification (GTDB taxonomy): domain Bacteria; phylum Bacillota; class Clostridia; order Lachnospirales; family Lachnospiraceae; genus COE1. The sequence goes on from CAJUQZ010000134.1 coordinate 81, forward strand.
ATTTGGAATGATATATATAACAAAAAGGGAAATTAATTATATAAGTAATGAGGAATTTATATTTAGGATTATTTTGAGTTTTTCTGTAATTTGTATTTTGTTTTCAATATCAACGCATTTGGTAATTGGAAATAAATTTAGTATCTTTATGGGTAAAAAATGCATGTATATCTTTTTATTGCATGGTGTGGTTATTGGAGTAGTAGATAAAATATATAATAATAGTATAACTAATCCAGGAATCTATATGTTGCTGGTTGTGACTCTTACGCTTGTCATATCGATAATAACTGAATACATTGTTAGGAATATAAAGATATTTTGGTATGCATCTATGAGATAGTAGAAAAAATGATATGTGCTTTATAATAGATTGGAGGAGGGGATTATTCATGGAGCAGCCTAGAACAAAAAATGTAATACGAAATTTGTTATCGGCATTTTTAACTGGAATAATTGGTACACTTCTTCCTTTTTTTGTCAGAACATATACCATTAAATATCTTGGCAGCGAATATATGGGACTTGGTAATTTGTGTTCCTCTATTTTGTATGTGTTGAGTGCTACAGATTTGGGGGTGGCGAATGCATTCGCATATAGATTGTACAAGCCAATAGCGGAAGGAAATAAAGAGGAGGTCTGTAGGCTTCTTGGTTTTTATAAGAGAATATATCTTGCAATAGGGTTAGTTATATTTTGCGTAGGTATTGCTATATTACCATTTTTTAAATGCTTTATTTCCCAAAATATACCTGATGATGTAAATGTTTATTTGGTTTTTTTCTTGTATTTAATTAACACAGTTATCAGTTATAGTGTTTTTGCATACAAAAATTTGATTTTTTCAGCAGACCAAAGAAAAGATTATGAATCGATGACGACAACGATTACATTTGGGATATTGTATTTGGGGCAGATTATTCTTATCCGTATGCGCTTGTATTATCTTAGCGTGTGTCTGCTGCCTATAAGTACATTCATATGCAATATGCTTCGTAATTGGATTGCGACCTGCAAATATCCCGATTATGTTCCCCGGGGAAATATATCGAGGAGCGAAGCAACATTGTTGAAAAAAGATATTTTTTCGGTTGCCATTTATAAATTTAGGGATATTAGCAGGAATGCTTTTGATAATATTGTAATATCGACATTTGCAGGTTTGATTGTCCTGTCAAATTACCAGAATTATTACATGGTTCTTACGGTTCCGGTATGGATGCTGTCGATACTGTATATGTCCATTCTGCCATCTGTAGGAAATTTTGCTGTTTCAAATAGTCAGGAAGAAATGTATGGTATTTATAAAAAGAATACATTTATTTTATCGTTTTTGTCTGCATGGTTTGCGATTTGTTATTGTTTTTTGATTCAGGATTTTATTGTGGTATGGCTTGGAGTTGAATTTAGGCTGTCGTGGACGGCTGCTGTATTGTTTTCCGTATATATATATCTGCATGGTGAAGCTATGAATATTAAAATTATGCGTGAAAGCATAGGATTGTGGAATCAAGGCAGAATATGGGCAGGAATTGAGATGGTGACAAATATTTTGCTAAATGTTATACTTATAATATGGATGGGAGTAGAGGGGATTATACTTGCGACGATATTGTCTATTCTTTTGATTAGTATACCAGTTGAAAACAGGATTATATTTAGACAATACTTTGAAGGAAAAGGAATAGACAAGGTGAAAAGTATGTTGATAAACGTGATATGGACTGTGTGCACAGCTGCGGTGGTAGGTGTATTATGCGGTTTTGCATCACATATACAATATATTAGTTTTGTATATAAGGTATGTGTGTGCATGCTGATTCCGCCATTGTCCTGCATGTTATGTTTTTATCATACTGAGGAGTTCCGATTTGTGAAGGATATATTGGTAAGTATGATCAGGCGGCACTGAAATTCAATAGGATACTTGCAGAGAGGGGGCTATAAAAGGCGATGAAAAATAATGGAAAGATTATAGAATTGATAGTACCGTGCTATAATGAAGAAAAATGTATAGTGCTTTTTTATAACAAAATTAAAGATGTGTTTGCCGGGATGCCAGAATATGATTTTATCATTACATATATTGATGATGGAAGTAAAGATCATACAATGGAAGAAATTAAAAAGATCGTATCACAGGATGGTGCTGGAAGGGTACAGTATATATCATTATCCCGAAATTTTGGAAAGGAGGCTGCTCTGTATGCTGGGTTATCTAACTGTACGGGAGATTATGTTGCGGTTTTGGATGCGGACTTACAGCATCCACCAGAGTTATTAAAGGATATGGTATCTGCGATAGAGGAAGAAGGGTATGACTGCGCATCTGCTAGAAGAGTAACCCGTAAGGGAGAGCCTTTTATACGTAGCTTGTTTTCGAGGGCCTTCTATCATGTGATTAATCATTTGACAGTGATAGATTTGATGCCAGGAAGTACAGATTACCGGTTAATGAAACGTGATGTGGTAGAGTCTATAGTATCCATGACAGAAAAAGAGCGTTTTACAAAAGGGATCTATGCATGGGTAGGATTTAAAAATAAGTGGATAGAATACGAAAATGTGGAGAGGGCAGCGGGAAAAACGACATGGAATTTCTGGGGACTGGTTCGGTATGCTTATAGTGGGTTTATAGCATTTGCCACTACGCCATTACGTGGAGTGATATATATGGGCATGCTTGTGGTGCTGATTTCAGTTATTCTTGCGATTCAAATATATATTACTGCGCTGGGGACACCGCTTACAGATCGGACAGGCTATTCAACAATAATAATTTTAATATTGTTTTTTGGCGGTGTGATTATAACAATATTGGGAATGATTGGGGAGTATCTGGCAAGGATTTACATGGAAGTCAAGAATAGACCTATTTACTTGACTAGGGAAACCAATATTGGGCAGGACAAAGCAGATGAGGTAAAGTGATGTTTGGTAGAAATAGGAGTCAGAGAGCCGGAGAGAAAATTTTGTCACAAGGAAGATAAGGTTGTCCGCTGGTAGGATTGATTGCCTGCGGACTCCAGCAAAAACTGCAGTTGGGCAATGTTGATTGGCTGCGGGATTGGGGATACGCAAAGGATTTCGTCGAGTGTATGTGGATGATATTACAGCATGACACGCCAGAGGATTTTGTCATTGCAACTGGAGAGCAGCATACAGTCCGTGACATTACACAAAGAGCGTTTGCAGCAGTAGGGATAGGGTTTCGGTTTGAAGGAAAAGGTATTGACGAAAAGGGTATCGATGTCAGGACAGGCAATGTTTTGGTGGAAGTCAATGAGATGTGGTATCGTACTACTGATGTAGATAATCTATGGGGAGATCCGACATAGGCAAAAACAGATTACATTATAGGTTCCCCATGACTTTTCCGCATACATGACCTCTGCATCCATCTGTTCCACATCTGTTTTCATGTGGCTGCGCTGCTCCTTATCAGCAACAAAATTCCCATCGCTGCTCGTTGCGATCTCCATATCCTTACACCCCATGCAAAGAATTTTGATGCGCATGATATCTGTTAAACCATCAAGGTGCTTCTGAATGCAGGGCATCAGATGAGGTATCATAGCCATGTAGGCCGGGATAAGGTGGTGTACCAGCAGTCATGGTAGTTGGACATCAAGACATACAATGAAAATAATTATTTCATTCCAAAAAAGTAGTCATTTCATACCATTTGTCTGAAAAATAAATGAATTTTGCCGATATAATAAACAAGTATCCATATGAGAGGGGTGATGGATTTTGGATATGACTGTCGGCAAGACGGGTTTGTTTCTAAAGACAAAGAAGCTCATGCTCGATCAGGCAGAAATTTTGTATATTGAGAGCAGGGCAAAAAAGGTGGAAATACACACTTTGGGGACGCAGGAACGGATTGAGATTTACGCGACGATGGAGGAACTCATGGGGCAACTGGGTGAGAATTTTTACAGATCCCACCGGGCTTATATCGTGAATATGGCGTATATCACAGAATATGACAAGGATAGTGTCACACTCACAAACGGCGATAAGGTCTATGTGGCCAAGAAAAAGTACAGTGAGTTTGTGAAGGTGTACAAGCACTATCTGATTGATGGTGGTGTCTCTAGTGTATGACACAAAATATGCCCGGACTGATGAAGTTAGATACCAGAGGGCATAGGCGGCTCTGACTGACAGAGGGGCCGCTTTTTTTAATGCACACGGGCACCCCAAGGAAAAATGTCAACAAGAGCTGATGGGTGCCCGGCGCGTGAGTAGGAGAAAGGCTTTTCCCCTACTTTGTTTCTTCTTCTTTCAGATACTCCTTGCTCGACACATTTGCTGTGCTGTCATAGCAGCAAAATATTTTGTCCAGAAAGCCGCCCTCAAGCTTTGGTGTCACGAGGCTGACAGCTGGTGTGACGATCAGGCCGACGATCATGGCAGCTGCGCCCGCGTTGATGGGTGAGGCGATAAACTTAAAGAACATATTGGACACAGTGATGCCCACACCGCAGATAAAGCTTGCCCACACGCCGGCCCTGGTGACACCCTTCCAGTACAGGCCATAGAGAAATGGTGCAAGAAATGCGCCTGCGAGTGCGCCCCATGAGATTCCCATAAGCTGCGCGATAAAGGTGGGCGGGTTCAGCGCCAGCACGACCGATATTACGATGAAAAACACGATTAATACACGTATGTAGACCAGCTGTTTTCTGTCGTCCATATCCTTCACGATATTTCCCTTGATAAAGTCAAGTGTCAGCGTCGAGGCCGAGGTCAGCACCAGTGAAGAGAGCGTTGACATGGAGGCCGACAGCACGAGAATGATCACAATACCAATCAGGATATCCGGCAGTGTCGATAACATGGATGGAACAATGGCATCATACATCACAGAGCCATCCGCCTTGTACAGTGCCGGGGAGTCAAACAGCCGCCCAAAGCCGCCGAGAAAATAGCAGCCGCCTGATACGATCACCGCAAAAAAGGTGGAGACGATGGTTCCGGTCTTGATTGCCTTTTCGCTCTTGATGGCATAGAACTTGTGAACCATTTGCGGAAGCCCCCATGTACCCAGCGACGTGAGAATAATGACACCTAACAGGTTCAGTGGATCGGTGCCAAAAAATGATGCGAAAGCACCTTGCTGTCCGAGAGTGACAGGCACGTCACTTGGAAGCTCGGACAACTTTCTGACAGCCTCGATAAATCCGCCCTGGCCGGACAGCACGGCGGCGATAACTGCTACTATGCCAAACAGCATGATGACACCCTGGATAAAGTCATTGATCGCAGTTGCCATATAACCGCCAAGGATCACATATACACCAGTAAGAACAGCCATTGTCACTACACAGACCGTGTAAGGGATATCGAAAGCCATACCGAACAGTCTCGAAAGACCGTTGTACACTGACGCCGTGTACGGAATCATAAATACAAAGGCAATCGCGGATGCTACGATGCGCAATATATTGCTATCGTACCTTCTGCCAAAAAAGTCCGGCATTGTCGCAACCTCAAGATGATGCGTCATGACCCTTGTGCGCCGGCCCATCGCAACCCATGCAAGCAGCGAGCCGATCACCGCGTTGCCAAGCCCAATCCACGTGGAAGCCAGACCGTATTTCCAGCCAAACTGCCCCGCGTAGCCCACGAACACAACCGCAGAAAAATAGGACGTGCCATAGGCAAATGCGGAGAGCCACGGACCGACACTGCGCCCGCCAAGCACGAAGTCCGTCATGCTGTTCGCACTTTTTCTGGCGTACAGGCCGACTGCAATCATACAGCCAAAAAACAATATGAGTAATATAATTTTGATTAGCATATTAGAATGCCCCTCCCTTAAATAAAATGGTATAGCGCAAACGCTTTAGTACTTCAACGCTTTTATGCAATAAAGTGAATTAATTATAACGCACGACAGCAGGAAGTGTCAATATATTTCAGGGAGATTCATTCTGAAATAAGTCTTCTATATAAAGCAATAGTGCTCCAGTGCTTGTCGGATGCCGCCGCAGCTTGCCTTGGCTGTCACGTATTCCACCTGTGCAAAGAGACTCTCCGGTGATGCGTTTCCCATTGCGATGCTGTGTGGCACGTAGGAGAGCATGGACAGGTCGTTGTTGCTGTCCCCAAAGGCATAGGCGTCCGCAAGCTCCATGCGGTAATGGTCGAGCACATACTGAATTCCGGTTGCCTTGGAGTACCCGCGTGGGACGAACTCCCGGAATGTCCCCCCGCGGTCAATGCAGTCAAACCATTTGTCACTGACGCGGCGAAACGCTTCAAGCTGTGCTGGCTCCTGATACCAGATGACAAATTTGTCCGCAAAAAAATTCGGATTTTCCAGCTCCTCCGGCATGTCGTATTGCTTCGCGGTAAAGGACTGGTACAGATGCAGGGCTTCCGGGTGGCGCAGCGGGCGGGACAGGTCAAAAGCCACCTGCGTCCGCGATTCAAATAAAATGTCTATGTCCAGATCACGCGCGGTATGAAGTAGTCGCATTGTTGTGGCGTGTGTCTGGGAAATGTGCAGGACATCCTGGCCGCCGCAGTAAATATTGGTGCCGCAGCCGCACACATAGCCGTCCCAGCCGACACTGCGGAAGCGTGGCTCCACATTCTGAAAGCATCTTCCTGTGTTGATAAACATCAGATTTCCGTTTGCGCGCGCACGGGAAACCGCCTCGGCCGCGTCCTCTGGAACACGTCCATCTAATTCTGAGGTCAGTGTTCCATCAATATCAAAAAATGCGATTTTTCTCGACATACTTTGTTCTCCTTTTGTAAATATAAAGAATAGATTTCATGGATTCATATGGTGACGAATGCGGTCGTTCTCATCCAAAACCATGCTTTCCATCATAATTGTCTGCCCAACAGATAGAATAGCATAATTGCAGTGAAATGGGCAAGATAAAATAATTTATCCAAAATCCAATAAAACCTATTGACATACTAGGAATAAGGGCGTATGATACATACATACTAAAATACATTCTGGTTCAACAGGAATATGGATTCCAACGGAGGAGAAAATTATGAGTAAGAAAAACTATGCAGACAGGAACTTAAGATTCGAAACGCTGCAGCTTCATGTAGGGCAGGAGACACCCGATCCGGTGACGGATGCAAGGGCGGTGCCCATATACCAGACATCTTCTTTTGTGTTTCGGGACTCGGCGCATGCGGCGGCAAGATTTGCGCTGCAGGACGCGGGAAATATCTACGGGCGTCTGACCAATCCCACAGAGGATATCTTTGAGCAGCGCATCGCAAAGCTCGAGGGTGGGATCGCGGCGCTTGCGGTGGCGTCAGGCGCGGCGGCAGTCACCTACACAATCCAGAACCTTGCGCAGAACGGCGGACACATCGTCGCGGCAAAAAATATTTACGGCGGCACCTACAATCTGCTCGCGCACACGCTAGCGGATTACGGCGTTACGACAACCTTTGTGGATCCGCTCGATATCAGCAATTTCGAGAGGGCGATACAGGACAATACAAAGGCGCTCTACATAGAAACGCTTGGCAATCCCAACTCCGAGGTTTCGGATATCGAGGCGGTTGCGAAGGTCGCGCATGCGCACAAGATCCCGCTGGTGGTGGATAGCACCTTTGCGACGCCATATCTTGTGCGCCCGATTGAGTATGGCGCAGATATCGTACTGCACTCTGCCACGAAGTTCATCGGCGGACATGGCACGACAATTGGCGGTGTGATTATCGACGCAGGGCGGTTTGACTGGAAAGCAAGCGGGAGGTTTCCGCAGCTTACAGAACCCAATCCAAGCTATCACGGCATCAGCTTTGTGGACGCTGCAGGCGCAGCGGCGTTTGTCACCAGGATTCGCGCAATTCTGTTAAGGGACACAGGTGCAACTCTCTCGCCGTTCCATGCGTTCATTTTCCTCCAGGGACTAGAGACACTGTCACTGCGCGTGGAGCGCCATGTGGAAAATGCCCTGAAGGTGGTTGAATACCTTTCAAAGCATCCACAGGTGGAAAAGGTAAACCATCCGTCCGTGACGACAGACCCAGAGCAGCAGCGGCTTTACAAAAAGTATTTTCCAAATGGTGGTGGCTCCATCTTTACATTTGAGATCCGGGGCGGTGAGCAGAAGGCAAAGGATTTTATCGACAACCTGGAGCTGTTCTCACTGCTTGCGAACGTGGCGGATGTGAAGTCGCTTGTCATTCACCCGTACTCCACGACGCACGCGGAGCTAAACGATGCGGAGAAGGCTGACCAGGGCATCAAACCAAACACAATCCGGCTCTCGATTGGCACAGAGCACATTGATGATATAATTGAGGATCTGGAAGAAGCATTTCGGGCAGTTTCCAATTAAAGAGAAAATGTACAGAAATTTCTTCATTTTGTCGTTCATGATCAGCCAAAAAGCATCAATCCTCATATTTGCCGTTGCATCGTGGACAAAATAAACATAAGTTCTTGTGTTCACTATTGCATTGTGGACAGAATAAACATATGTTCTTGCGCTTACTGTTGTTTCGTGGACAAAATAAGTATAAGTTCTTATATTTGTCGTTGTATCATGGACAATTGTGCATAAAATTAAATAATTATATAATAAGGAAGGAAAAGAAAATGGCAGTGTATAAAGGGTTTACTGAGATTATCGGAAAAACACCGCTGGTGGAGGTTGCCAACATAGAGCAGGCGCATGGGTTAAAGGCAAGGCTGTTCGTGAAGCTCGAGTACAGAAATCCTGCGGGAAGCGCAAAGGATAGGGCAGCGTATTATATGATTAAGGCGGCAGAAGAAGAGGGCTTACTAAAGCAGGGAAGTGTGATCATAGAGCCCACCAGCGGAAACACAGGCATTGGATTGGCGGCGATTGCGGCGGCAAAAGGATATCGTGTGATTCTAACGATGCCGGATACCATGAGTGTGGAGCGCAGAAATATTTTAAAGGCGTATGGCGCAGAGATCGTGCTCACAGAGGGCGCAAAGGGCATGACAGGAGCCATCGAAAAGGCAAAGGAGCTTGCGGCAGATACCGAGGGCGCGTATATTCCGGGCCAGTTTGACAACCCGGCCAACGCGCAGGCGCACTATGAGACGACAGGACCGGAAATTTGGGAGGACACAGAGGGAAGGGTTGACATCTTCGTTGCGAGTGTAGGCACGGGCGGCACGATCACAGGCACCGGAAGGTATCTGAAAGAGCAGTCTGCCAGCGTGAGGGTCATAGCTGTGGAGCCAGCGGCTTCGCCTGTCCTGTCGGGCGGTCAGCCGGGGGCGCACAGGATCCAGGGAATTGGGGCCGGATTTGTCCCTAGCGTGCTCGACACTGATATTTATGACGAGATCATTCCAGTTGGAGATGATCAGGCATTTGCAGCGTCAAAGGAGCTTACGAGAAAAGAGGGGCTTCTTACGGGTATTTCCTCAGGAGCGGCGCTTTATGCGGCAATCCAGCTGGCAAAACGGCCGGAAAATGAGGGAAAGACCATCGTGGTGCTCTTGCCGGACAGCGGTGACAGGTATTACTCGACACCGCTCTTTACTGAATAGATAGACATATCATGAAAAAGATGGCAGAATAGGTAAAATAAAATCTGTCATCTTTTTTGTGTTACATAATAATTCACAAAAATAGTATCTGTACAATTTAAAAACTTGTCAAAAACCACGGAATGTGATAGCATTAATATTATAGCTGATGAATACAATTAACAAAAGCATTTAGGGAAAATGGAAAGGTAGGATACGTTATGAAGAGAAAAGGTTTAAAGCTTACGCCGCGTCTTGTTCTTGTTGCAGCGCTTCCCTTAATACTGATGTTTGCATTTGCCGTCGCAGGGATCAGTTCGTCGTGTGGCTCCATCATTGAGTCGATGGTTCAGCATGAGTTAATGACAGCGCAGTATGCCTTTGAGACATCGGTGGCAAATATTGCACAGGGTACATATATGTATACCAATGGTAAATTTTACAAAGGGAAACGCAATATCAGTGACAACACACAGTTCTTTGACAATTTTAGCCATGAAGTCGATTTGCAGGTCACGGTTTTTTATGGAAATATCAGGGTAGCTACAAGTCTTGTAGACGCGGATGGAAACCGCATGGTGGGGACGGAGGCTGATCCAAAGATCTACGACTTGGTAGTCAACCAGGGACAGGACTATTACTCCGAAAATGTCGAGATCAGTGGCAAGACCTACTATGCCATGTATTGTCCACTGTACCAGTATAATTCGGATGAGATCATAGGTATGACCTTTGTCGGGCTGGAGAAATCCAACATCAAGGCGATCTACAATGCCAATTTTATGAAAAATGCAGGAATCCTGATTGTAATTTTTGCGCTTGGTATCGTATCTACGACAATATCGGTCAGCGTTGTCATCAAGGCAATCAAGAGTGTCATTATCCAGCTCAACAGGGTTGCTGACGGTGAGCTGAATGTGAAGGTGGAGAACAGGCTGCTTAGAAGGGCGGACGAGATCGGCGATATCGGACACAGTGTTGAGAAGCTTGTCCACAGTCTGTCTGACATTGTGGTGGACATCAAGGGCGCATCGACAGACCTTGACGGGATATCGGCGGGCTTTTCAGGCTCCTTCAAGAAGATGGCAGACAACATTGGCAGTGTGGACACGGCGGTGGAGGAGATGGCGACAGGCTCCACGCAGCAGGCGCAGGATACCGCTGATGTTGGAAATAAGATTCAGTACATGGGAGACGCGGTCGAGATTACTGCGCAGAATGTGGAGATGCTCGTGGGCAATACGGACAAGATGCGCGATTACAATAAGAGCGTGGAGAACACGCTCGAGGAGCTGATCAGGACCAGTCACGATGCGAAGGATGCGTTTGATGTCGTATTTGAGCAGACCAATATGACCAACCAGTCAGCGCAGGATATCCAGTCGGCGGCTGATGTGATCACGGACATTGCAGATCAGACAAGCCTGCTGTCATTAAACGCGAGTATCGAGGCGGCGCGTGCAGGCGAGCACGGCAAGGGGTTTGCCGTAGTGGCTGATGAGATCAGGAAGCTTGCCGATCAGTCCGCGGAGTCCGCAAGCCGCATCACAGGGATTATTGCCATGCTGATTACCAACTCCAACACGACCGTTGATACGATGAAGCATGTCACGGAAGCGATGGACAAACAGGGAGATGAACTTGGCAGGACCCGGACCGTATTTAATAGCTTAAACTATGAGATCGGGGAGGTCAGTGGTGCAGTGGACAATATCCGTGTAGAGATTGACAAGCTAAACGACTTAAAGTCGGATGTCCTCAACGCAGTCCAGAGCCTTGCGGCGATCGCGGAGGAGAACGCCGCCAACACGCAGCAGACCTCGGCTTCCATGCAGGAAATTCGTCAGATCGTTTCAGAGTGCAGCGGGGAGGTTGACAGGATCCTCAATACCTCGCAGGGACTTGCACAGAATATCGAAGTTTTCACACTACAATAAAGTTTACAAAAAACGCTGCATCAGGCAGCGTTTTTTGTGTGATCAGGTGTGTTTTTGGTCTTTTTCCCAATAATGGGAAGCAGGCCGGCTTTTTTGAGTGCAGGGCGGACTGCATTGTAAGCGGCAACGGATACAACCGTGGAGGTGACAGCATTAATGGTAGTGGTCGCGATATTGGGCAGCAGTGTCAGCTCCGCCATCGGTTTTCCGAGAATAATCAACTTATAGCAGTAGCTAAACAGCGGGTCAAATACCATGTTGAACCCAAGACCACAGACGGCAGCAGCAAGTGACCACCGAAAAGCCGTGCGGGAATCTCTGCACATGGATAAATGACCAAACTTATGTGCGACAACTCCGGTGACAAGGCCGATGCACAATTTTAAGATAAAGGTTTTGGGAGCAGACATGATGTATATAGGATCGAGCAGATCGCCAATAGTCATGCCGATAGCGCCGCCGATACCGCCAAAGGGGCCGCCGAGCAGCAGGGCGCCGAGGACACACACCGCGTTTCCAAGGTGGATGCTGGTGGCGCCTTCTGTGCCGGGAATCATAATCTTTATCTGCAGGAAAGTAAAAACTACGTAGGACAGCGCAGCGATCAGTCCTGTCAGGGCGATTTTGTAGGTGGTAGCATTTTTCTGGTTCATAATCGTTCCTCCTCATGGGATGTAGCGTTTGGCATCCCTTTGTAAAATAAAATCATTCTTGCTGTATAGTATAGCGCAAAGTGACGTTTTAGAAATATACAATTTTGATAATTTTCCAGGGGACAAGTCACAGCCATACGGCCAAACCACCGGCTCTGCCGGTGGTTTGGCTAAACCCC
>CAJUQZ010000135.1 GCA_910588755.1 uncultured Lachnospiraceae bacterium
TATAAATATATCGGGAGATATATTGACAAATTTCAAATTTTGAGATAGGAGGATACCTATATGAAGATATTTGATTTTGAGACAAATGGCAATACCTACAAGATGAAACTGGATGTCAGGACTTATTCCAACGGCAACCTTGCCCTCGCAATGCACATTGATACAGAGGATGGCTGGGAACCCTGGAATATCCTTACCGTAAATCTTGGCTTTCCTCTGGAAAAAGATATTGCCTATATTGACACGAACAACAATGGCGAATCCATCCTCGCATGGATCATCCGCAACAAGCTGGCTGTTCCCACAGGGAAAACCGGCAGGAGCGGCTACTGTACCTATCCACAGTATAGATTCCGCGAGACTGCCCTCCCGGAAATCGACACGGACGGCTATGAAAAATATCTGGCGGATCTTGCTGCTTAGAAGAATTGCTTTAGTGAAAAAAGAAAAGCGCTGGCACACAACCCCAGCGCTTTTCTGCTTTTTAGAAACGAAACATCCTGATACTCTTGATGAGCGTGATACAAAGCTCCTGATACAAGTCTTCATCAAACCTGCCTCCAATGATTGCCCCCTTTATCAAAAGAGGCTTGTACATCTCCAGAAGGGCAATGACTGCCGATTCCTGTCCGACCTTTGCCTGCAATAATATTTCCTTAAAATTCACTTACTCATCTCCTTCATTTTCTTTTTAATCTTCTGGATCGTCCGGTAATAAATTGCTGCCACACCCTTATATCCCAGCCCCATTTCCTCTGCCAGCGATTCAAAGCTCCTCTCGTCCAATACCCTTGCAAAAAAGATATGACGCTCCCGATCATTAACCTCTTTCAGCGCATGAATCAGGGCACTGTCCTCCAACTGCATAGACAAAGGCAGCTCAGACAGCATATCTTTTTCTACATCCTCTTTTTGGCTGTCTTCGATTACTTCTGTTACAAACTCTGTCTGCTGTTGCCTGCTTATCTGTTGTATGTATTCACCCCGACGGTGTTGGACTGCTGTTGCCAGGTACGCCGTAAATTGGTTCTGGAGAATCTCTGTTTCGCTCTTCCCATTATTTTTCTGCCACATGGCTTTTCCTCCTTGATTTCAGATTTTTTTGAAAATCTGAAACCGGAGGTGAACGAGCGCAGGGTAGACAGTGTAACCTTACATAGCTTTTTATCGTATAAGAAAAAGAACCATTATCCATATACCGGATAACCGTCCTTTCTTTGAATACTTCCACTTCTCTCTAAACAGCATCGTACCACCCTACCATACGGAGGCAGTCTTGTCATGTGAAAGTCTATGCTTTTTTTACGAAATTTCCCTGCCGCTGCCCGGCCTACGACTATTCCCCAATGTCTGCCATGCATCCTTCCCCATAGCACACTAAAAACACTCAAACAAGCCCCTGATGAACCATGTTTCTCATTGTGCTATCTTTTTCGCAAAAAGGCTCGCTTTCTGTAAAATTGGTGCGAATTATTTTTTCCTTTCAAGGCTGATGCGGAGCCTCACGATCCGTAAACGAAAAAAAGGGCTGACGCCAGCCCCTTTGATACGGCATTTTCAGGAATCTAGGTTGTAACATAGTACTGTGCCTGGGCGTTCCACATCTGTGAATATCGCCCGTCGCTCTTCAAAAGCTGTTCATGTGTACTCTGCTCGATCACCTGCCCGTTATCCATGACAATGATCGTGTCGCAGAACTTACAGGATGTCAGCCGATGAGATATGTATATAACTCCCCGGGAACCGATCAGTTCCGCAAGTCTTGTGTAGACGTCGAATTCTGCCTGAGGATCCAGCGCAGCTGTTGGCTCATCCAGGATCACCAACGATGCATCCTTATAAATTGCACGCGCAATGGCGATCTTCTGTGCTTCCCCTCCTGATATATCTACGCCGTCTTTTTCATATTCCCTGTAAAGAACCGTATCCAATCCATTTTCCAGAGATTTCATCCATTCTCCCATTCCTGCTCGATTTAAAGCATCCTCTGCGCGCTCTGGGTCAAAGGTATCGGAGGAAGCGACCACACTGCCTAACAAAAAGGAAAACAGTGAAAAATCCTGAAATACAACGGCAAGAAGATTCCGATAGGTGTCTTCGTCAAAATCCCATATATCCACACCATCCAAAAGAATGCTTCCATGATCCGGCCGATACAGACGGCATAAAAGTTTGATCAAAGTTGTTTTACCACTACCGTTAAGACCGACAATTGCGGTTTTATGTCTGGCATCAATTTTGACATTCAGCCCGTCTATCGCCGGCTGATCCGTACCGGGATAGGTAAAGGAGACATTTCTGAATTCGATTTCCTTCATGCTTTTCGGTTTGACCATGCCTTCTCGAGTCTTTGGCGTCTCAATCTCAATATAATCCAGGGTACTGGCCAGTCTGTCCGTATCCACCTGAAGTTCAGCCCTTGTCTGCAGAAGCGAGGAAAGACCGGTTGATAACTGAAACAGAGCCTGCGCATACTGTACGACATATCCGATAGCAATCTGTCCCACGTAGGCACAGAACGCGGCCATCAGATAAGATAAGCCGATTAGCAGGCTGTTCGATCCACCCTTGATCATTCCACCTGCAAAATTGATCCCAGACAGTCTCAGCGCGTGCTCATGTACATTCTCATTTTCTTCCTTTACACTCGGTTCAATGAGGGAAGAGGCTCCATAGATTAGGATATCCTTGATGCCACGGTAACTGATTGCCTGGCTCCCCTCCGTCATACTTTGGAAACGACTCCTGCTCTCTGTCTGCGTCATTCTGCCCATTTCATCAGATTCGCGTTTGCTGTAGTATCTGTCAAAGAAAAGAGCGCTTGCCACGGAAAGTATCAGCATTATGAGGATTGTTCCGAAAAGATATCCGTTTTTATCTGCGATTGACCGGACCAACAGCGGAACAAGAATTATGACAGAGACAACAATACCTGTTATCTGTTGAACGATCTGCTGTACCTTGGCTGTTACACCGAAAAAGCCACTGCCCCAGCTGCGATCGGTCTTGATCCTGCTTTGCATCTGTCGCGTTTTTTCGCTGTCCATCTGCGAATACTCCATCGTCATGGTCGTGCGTGCAATCAGCGTTTCAAAGCTGTATGAGATGTTCTGGCTCATGACATTTACGGTTTTCTCCATCCATGATCTCAATACATTGACGATCATCGTAACCAGAGCGCCTGCCAGTGCAAAAAGCATCACTGTTTTAAAATCCCTCTGAATAACGATCCTGTTGATCACCTGTGCCATGACAAGCACGGGAAGATAGCCTGCTAGGGCCTGCAGGATCCCATTTGCCGTGATATACGGGAAAAACCGGGAATCCATACGACGGAGCAATGCAAAAGATCTGCGGACAGTGCTGTCGGATTTATGCTTCATTTGCATCCACCTCCTGATAATATCTGCTTTGTATCTCGAAAAGATGTGCATATTTGCCATGACGCCGAAGCAGTTCTTCGTGGGTCCCATCCTCTTCAATATGCCCATTGTCCAGCAAAATAATCCGGTCAAGGAAACGGGTACTTGCCAGTCTGTGAGAAATGTAAATACAGGTTCTTATCCCGCACAGGGCATGGAAGAATGAATAGGTTTCACTTTCCGCCAAAGCGTCCAGAGCTGCTGTAGGTTCATCCAATATCCACAGCGCTGCGCCGGATCGATACAGCATTCTTGCCATCATCAGTTTTTGTTGCTGACCGCCGGAAAGCTCAATCCCATTTTCATCCACGGCCCTTGTCATCTGTGTATTCAGACCGGAAGAACACTTCTCAACCGTTTCATAAAGTCCAACACGTTTAAGACAGTCTTCCACCCTCCCGATATCAGTCTTTTCAATTGGTTTCATGGAGATATTCTCCGCTATGCTGTACGGAAGAATGAGACTGTCCTGGAAAACCGCCCCAATCTGATCCGCCCTCTGCTCAAATGTCATCTGCTCTGCAGGTCTTCCGTTTATTAGAATCTGCCCGGACTGAGGGGAATATAGTCCGCAAAGAAGCTTTACCAGGGTTGTTTTCCCGGCTCCGTTTACTCCCACCAAAGCAAGTTTTTCTCCTGCCGAAATCTTCAGGTTGATATGGTCCAGTATATTATGTGCACCGTCATAAGAAAAGCAAACATCCCGAAGTTCTACAGTTACATTGGGAACAGATGCCTGCATGGTCTCTTCACCGGTTCGTTCCGTTTCCTCCGTGGCGCTGAAATAGGAACTGACTGCAGCAATCCCCGTACATCCCAGACAGAGTGTGCCGTAGCTTTGTATGAAGTTGGTTACAAACCCTGTCAGCTGTCCGATGACGCCGAAATACAGCACAAATTCGCTGATCGTTATGTGGTTGTTACATACCTCATAAACAAGATATCCATAAGCAACCGCATCTCTCATAAAGGAAGTGACGGCAGAAAAAACATTATTGCCCAGAATCCTCTGCTGAAACTCATTGTTGATCTCCCGAAGTTTCCCCAGGCTTTTATCCATAACCGTACAAAGCCAATCACTCATTCTGTACAGGCGGATATCTTTCCCGATTTTCGTATTCTGAAAAGCATTGATCAGATAAAAATACTTTCTCATCTCAGCTGCCTGTTCATCCTGCCGCTTCTCATTGGCTTTCTGCGTGCGTTTGAGTGTAAAATAACTCAGAGCCGACAGTGCTGCCATCACAAGGATCAAAAGCGGGCTCAGACGGCTCAGCATTCCTGCATAGATTACGAAACTGGCGACGCAGATGATTAGGTTCATCACCCCTTCAAGCAATAACCTGACATCCGCTCCCCACAAACAAACCTGGCGAGCTTTCTCATATGCTTTTTGACCGACATCGCTTTCCGTATATTCATATTTTGCATCCAATCTTCTTAAGAACAGGCGGTAAAGCAGATTCCGTCCCATGTACAGCTGTCGCATTCCTCTTCCGCCTTGCACTCCCGAACAAGCACAGGAAACAACAACATACGCAACCGTGATCAGTATGACACCGGTCCACTGCGGTGAATCCGCATCGCTCCCGACAACCGCCACAGCATAGGAAGGAATATATACCATCAATACAGAAGATGCGAGCGTAAGCAGCACGCAAAGCACTACCATGACCAGGAGCACCGGCTCTTCTCTCAGGATATTCGAAAAAAGGAACTTCATTCCCTTTCGCACTGTGTGATGCTTCACCATACTACCTCTCTTTCAATAAATGTTCTCCCTATGCCCTGTCACATAACAGCTTCGCGACATAATGCAATGAATTTTCTGAAATCTTCGTTCATATAATTATGATCCGACTGTATCATAGAAGTCTGTAGTTTTTCCCATGTGTCATAACAGCATTTCCCTCTCAGATTGCAGGTTTCACAGTTTGGACAGGACGGTATCTTAAAACCATTCTTGTGGATTCTAATCAAGTTATTTACTTCTTCAATGATTTTTTCGTTCGATCCAAATCCACAGAAGTATTCCATGATCTGCTCATCCCGAACTTCCTCCTTAAATGCTTTAATAATCACCTTATCCACCTGTCTTATTACTTCATTCACTCTTGCATCAACATTATAGATATCAATGTATTTCTCTGCAATATCATATTCTTTTAAGTACAAAGCAAGATACGCTGCAAACAGATATGGACTATAAATGTAAGGTGCGTCCGATATGTGGGTAGTGATAACTCCCAGAAGTTTTGTCATGCTGAATGCGTAAGTATATGCCGGGTATTGAAGAATATTCAGAATACAGTTTAGGGTATCCTTCGTTAAATATTTGCCCGCCTCAACTGTCGTACGGAACTTACGAATTGACTTCAGCGTATTATACAAACCGATTTCCTTATCTGTAGGATAATACAAAGATGCACATACATCAGGCATGACAATTCTGATACAAGGTACGCCATATTTAGTATAGTTTATCAAACCAACTGTGTCCGCTATCGTTTTGCACCTTTCTAACATAAACTTGACGGCCTCATCATTTGTAATGACGCTATCACAAAACCCGGATATGATATCTGTTGTGTTTGCTATACTTCTAAAGAACCCTCGAGGAAGTCTGCCGGTGCCATCAATTTCCGCTCTGATATGATCGTATGCTCTATCATCGCTAAACCAAAAACCTTTCACCGCAGTATCGGAAACATAGCACTCATTCATACGCAAACGGAAATTCAAATCAAAACTCAGTCCCTGAAATACTTCCGTTATACAGCGCTGAAGTGCGATGTCCACATTTGCATCAGCCCCCAGTTTGAAATAATACTTTGTCATACTAGGGTCAAAAATTAGAACTCCGATAACCGGCAACTTGCCACCAAGAGAACAGTCAATAACGCGTACATGGTATTTCCGCAATTCTATCGCCTGGATCAGTTTATAAGAATTCAGATTTGCATAAGCCTGCTCTCCTATCGCCTTAAAAACATCATCATATTTCTCTTTATATATAAATTGAGTTACATAGCGTTCAAACAATTCGCTGACACCTTGAACAAAAGCCTCTGAAAAAGTATTTCCAGCTGCAGTCCCATTAGCTCCGCATAAAACCGTCAGCAGATTTTCCGGTAATACATATTTTTCCCCTGTGAAAATATCTTCACATTTGCATACGCCACCATTTTCTGCATTTGTCAGAAGCATTTCCTCTGCATTGTCATCATTGACTGACTCCCAGATTTTAGGAAAAAATTTTACAAACCCTTCTTCCACATGTTCCGTTTCAGGTAGTTTCCTATTTTTATTCTTTTTCAAAGGATAGAGGTAATCCATCAACATTCCGCATTGAAGTCTTTCAAAAAATTCACCCATAGCGCTCGCCATGGTATACTCCGGTGTGATACCCTTTCCATTTGTACCAATTGTTGGCAAGCCTTTAACCTCAATTCTGTTTGAATACCAATAATCTTTGTAGCTTTCCTCCTGTACTACTTCTCTGTCTATACCAAGTGAAGACAAAATATGACCAAATCTCTCCACACTTTCATTTGGCATAGCATCTTTTCGATTCCACGCATGTACATCCACAAGTTGTACCCTCCTGTATTTAATCTTAATATTTTTTGCATTTAGGAATAGAAATCCTCTATTGCATTCTGTAACTTCTCAACTAATTGTTCATCATCCAAAGAATATGAAGAAATATCACACTCCTTTTTCAAAATCTGTAAGAATTGTGCCATCTCATCCTTTTCTACATATCGTAAAACCTTTGTCTGGTATCCTCCCTCTATGTTATAGATAATCGGACTTGCCACCAGTGCGATAACTTTAGCCGGTGTAATTGATGATAGAAATGATATGGTTCTCTGTATATATCCCATGTCATCTGTAGTGTTTACAACTAATATGTATGCATCTGGGCTTGTTCCCAGAATTAATTCATGTTGTTTTATGGGAATATAACCGATAGACTCTACACCATTGGACACTGACTGAGACTGTGAACCGACAATTATGATATCCGGACTGTCTTCTTCAATGCAGTGCATTCTTTCATTCAAATACAACAGAGCTCTCTCTCCAGAAATACTGACCGTTGAATTGTATCCTATCGGATAAGTTTCCTCAAAACCAAACAACATTGCCGTGGGTTCCGTTCCGACATTTGCAACCTTATAACCAACTTCCGATAGTCTTTTACGCAGTTTGAGTTGCAATGTAAACTTGCCTTGTTTGGGGCTGGTTCCAAATATCCCCAATACCGACGTAGATAAGCAATAAAGCTTTCCGTAGCGTTCACACGGTACATTCTTGTTAGTGACACACGGACATATGATTCCATTCTCGCCGGTATCAACCTCCTCTTCTCTGGAAACACCAATATTGTCAAACAAATATACTTGAGTTCCCATGGCACGCGCTTTTTTTATCAGCTGTTGTTTTATGTTACTGTTACTCGCTGCTGTCTGTAACATGTTGACATGCCCTATGATCATGGTGTCCACATCATTTAACTTTGATTGCTCGATTGGTTCAACAACCATTTCTTCAAGATATGATTCCAGCGCACAGCCCGGATATACCATTTGTGATATGCGCTTACCTACATTTCCGCTATACTTCAGATCATATATATGCTTAATTCTAAACGGGAGCATCCCTGCATTTTCAATCAAAGACTTTGTTTCCTTGGATACAGGAAAGACAGATGCTTCATTAATAACTAGATCGTTTTTAACGGATTCATATGTCCCTGAATAACATGCTTTTGCATGCTCTCGTAAGAAATGTAAAGGGTCTGCCGTGTCATCTGCGGCTTTCATTGCAGCAAGCATGCCCGAAATAATCGGCGCCGCAAAACTTGCCCCCTTTTGTTCTGAATACTGATCCAGTAATGATGGCAGTTTCTGTGAGTATCCGAAACCTCGAATATTGATGGGTGAATCCTCAATATAAAAATAATCTTTGGGGCGAAAACAAGAGGCACTGATATCAACACCTATCACACTGTCAAAACAGGCAGGATAACTCAGTCCTCCTTCGTTATCAAAGGCACTTATAACAATAGTCCCTGATTGCTGCAACTCATCGCACAATGTTTGGAAATACTTGATATTTGAGCAACTCTGTATTCCGGCACTAACATTCAAAATACCACAATGGATATGATCCCTAATATACTCAAAAGTATGTATTAAAATCTCCTCGTCTGTATCAACATCTTTACTGAATACCTTGAAAATCACAAATTCAGCATCAGGAAGGTATTTATTGATAATCCAGCAGACACTTGTTCCATGTCCAATCTCGTCGTAAATATTCTGATCCTGACAAATTCTACCATCATTATCCTTAATAAAGCGATATCCTCCTCGGATTTTTAATCCTCCGGCGAATGCCGCATGCTCTATATTTACTCCACTGTCAATTATGCCAACTATCATGATAAGTAATCCCCTTTTTTTCATTAACATACATGTTAATAATGTTTACACTTTATGTTCAAAAGCGAAAATGCTTATTATAACAAATTCAAATGTTATTGGAATGGGCAGAGCAAATTGCGCTCTGCCCTGCCAGAATACCAGGCGGTTTTGGGTGTTTTCTACGCCTTATTACGCACCTGCGCAGTTGCAGTTGCCACCGTGTGACTCACCATACAGTCTTGCAACCTTCTTCATGCAAGGTTTAACGAGCTTCTTCATTCTATTCACCTCCTTTACATAAATTCTTAGTCCTATACTAGGAACTTTATATTTCAAAGAATACTCTTCAAAGAGAATACTCTCTGAAAACACTATGAGAACTTTGCTTATAACAACTTATTCTCAGCACAAAGCGAAATAACAAGTTCACAAAAATCGTTATATGATGCAAGCATGATATTCGACAGATACATATCCGGAACTTCTATATCAAATGTGTTTTCCATTGCCACGATAATCGATATCAGCCTAAGAGAATCCAATTCAAGTGCTGTGTCTTCTTCTCCCGGAAAAACAGTCAATCCGTTCTCTTCCAGCATTTCCTTCATTTTTGTCCGAATCATATCAATGTCCATTACAGTACCCTCCAAAATATTTTATTTTAGATTATTCTCTATTCAAAAGATCCCACCACATGATAGTTATGTTTTTCTATCATTCGTTCGATTTGCGGTAAAATTAAATCTTTATATTCCAAGCATTTCAATGATTTTCTCACCTTCATGCTATAATGACAACGACTGGTGTAGCACAATGGCAAGTATACGCATTCTGCACATTCTCCTGTTATTTTGTCATGTGTCAGCCACGGTAATTCCTTTGAACTATCCACCCTCATGATTCCATTATCATCTATATATCCGATACAATTGTTTTTTTCATCCCCCAGACACATAGCACATTTAAACACGCGGCCATCATGATTGAAAACGTACCCATTTTTATAATACGCCTCACATGAGTCTGTACCTGTCATCGTAGAAACAATATCTGCTACCGATAATCCTTTAGATTTGGCATATTCAATATATTCTGCACAGACATTGCTTGTCTGCACCAGATTACCCTTGTCATGATGGGCGATTCGAACTCCTCCCCAGTCTCTGACCCACTGCCATATGATTACAAATCGTTTATCCTCAGCAAATAATTCAGCCATTTTATCAATAAAACCATATATGGTTCCCTTCTTCATGCTCCCTGAAATATTTATTCTGATTCCAACTTCGAATCTATAGCGGTGCGGTAATTTTTTCATGTCAGACAGATTTTGCATTATTCTGCCATATGAATCCTTATTGGTTTTGTGTGGTCTTTGTAAATTATGAGTAGTCTCATCTCCATCCACAGTTATTTGATAATACAATAAGCCATTTGTAAGCAGCTGTTTAAACAGATCGATATCAATCGTATATCCATTTGTCGTAACAGAAGAAATCATGGCAACCCTATTTATTTTGCACAAATCATGAATCCGGCTTAAAAGTTTCAGCACTATGCTCGGTTGTAGCAACGGTTCTCCTCCAAACCATCCCAGACTGAGTTCATCATAATAACGCAGATTTCTTTCAAACCACTTAAGTATTTTTTCTAAAGTTCCTTCTGTCATAATCGCTGCTTTTTCCGGTTGATAACAATATATACATCTGAAATTACAAGCGTCCGTCGGAATTATAGTTACATATAACCTTTTCTGCTCATATTTCTTTATATCCATATATGTACTCATTACTTCTATTTCATCAGTCTTTTCATCAACAAAAATCCCCATGGAATAAAGCGCATCAATATCGTTTTGTCCAAGTCTTGATACTTCTTCCGTATTTATTGTTCCCGGAAATCTGACCAGATTACGTGTTAATGTGTTGAAAACATACACTCTTTGTTCCATTTCTGAACTGGCAGGTAAATAGTAGTTAAACTTTGATAACTTGTAGTTCATTATATTTCCTCCTTAACCGCAGATATGATTGCCTGTTCAAAATACAAATATTCATTACTGTTGGTCAGTAATCCATTTAATGAAATTTCATACTCAATTACTTCCTCGGAAGATATGAGCCCAAGTTTTACCAACACATTGTTTTGAGCACATGCCTCAACTTCTTTTTCCGGCATCTGATAGTATCCTGCTAATTGTTCACGACCTGGATTTATTGTGTCTTTGATGATTTCCTGTACGCTTACGGTCATCTTATATTTTTGAAGCAGTATTTCCTTTAGATACTCAATGTTAAACCCCTTCCATCCGGTTAATCGAGTATATCGTTCATATGCTTTTATAAGCTTGTCGGAATTTTTCAGCAGTTCAGTTCCCTGGGCAGTACTTTTGGTATTTCCATAAATCAGCAGTATTCCATGCGGTTTCAGTATCCGTACCATCTCTTCAAGGATTCCCTCGGGACTTGCAACAATGTCAAGAATCATCTTTGCTACACAACAGTCAAAATAATTATCCGGAAACGGTAAATGAGATGCATCTGAGTTAATATACTTTATTATTTCATTTTCCGTAAGTCGTGATGCATACTCTATCGCTGCGGCTGAATTATCCACTCCAAAAATCTCGGCTTCGGGATAACATTCGCGCACAATTTGCGTTGAACCGCCTGATCCACAGCCTATATCAATTATCCTTGCATTCTTAGGAAGTTGAAGTTCAGCCAGGCTGTTAAATAAGTATTTTCTATCCAGCATCGTTCGCTCATATAACCGCCTCAGATCCTCCTCATTAGTCTCAGCTTTCATCTTTTTCCCTCTATCTCATTCATTTTCATCGTACGTGATTCATTAGTACAATATCTTTCGGTTCTCAGGTTGCGATGTTTTCTCGCTCCAATCGTTAAATAAAAGAATCTACAAAATTTATATCTTTTTTACAGATTTCATCTATAAGTTCTTGAATCTTTACAACAATAATCCTGAATTATTCACGGAATAACAGCATTAACTGCTGAAACCCGCATAGT
>CAJUQZ010000136.1:0-9490 GCA_910588755.1 uncultured Lachnospiraceae bacterium
GGTCGAGACGCCAGTCTGTTGCATCGAGTATGTGGTGATGCATGAATTTTGCCATTTTATCCATCCTGATCACTCCAAGGCATTTCATGCGCTGATGTCAACGCTTATGCCGGACTGGAAACAGCGAAAACAGCTGCTTAACGCGATACAGGAATGGAATTAGGAACTGTATTACGGGAGTGATTATAATGAAGGGACAGACAACTGGTTTGCCGGGGTACGAACATGTGACGCACACGTTCGGCCCAGTGTATGACGGGCATTCGAAAATATTGATATTGGGCTCTATGCCATCCGTAAAATCCCGCGAGCAGCAGTTTTACTATGGGCATGCACAGAACCGTTTTTGGAAGGTACTTCTGGCGGTATTCGGGGAGACACTGCAGCAGGGCACGATCGCAGAAAAGCGCGCTTTTTTGCTGCGAAACAATATTGCATTGTGGGACGTAATTGCTGCCTGTGATATTATTGGATCATCGGACAGCAGTATTCGGAATGTCGAAGTGAATGATATGAGTATTATACTGGATAAAGCTCCTGTCAGGACGATATTTTTAAATGGCGGGAAAGCATATGCGCTATTTATGAAGTACTGTGCAGGGTATGTCCGTGAGGGTGTCCCTATGCTTGTAAAGCTTCCATCCACTAGTCCCGCGAATGCGTCGTGGTCGCTCGAAAAACTAACGGCGGCATGGCGGGAAGCGATCATAAATAACAGTTGAAGTGAAAAACAGGGAAGATTGGAAGAGAGGGTATTCGTGCGTGATGGAGTATGAAGCAGAGGCAATCAAGGAATTTAATGAGTACTGCAGGGAAAAGAGGCAGCGGATTGCAGCGCTGTCAGATGAGGAACAGAAGGCGCTGCAAGAGAAAGTGCTGGTAGCGCGCTCGCTGCTGCATCACGAGGCAAAGCAGATGGCTTTGGCCTATGCGAGGTATACAGCACTCTTAGAGGAAAAGGGCGACGGTGATGACAACAAAACGTTCCTGCCTGTGCAGGAGGCGATGGTGAACATGGTTTGTGCAGGGCTTGAGGATACTGCATTTAATAAGTGGAAGGCGAATCTGGCGGACATGGTATACCAGGTTCAGGAGACGGGGCAGGTTAAGCGTCTGCCGCGCTTTTCAAGGACATGTCAGAAGGTGCAGGACAGCCTTGATATTGATTTTGCCGATATTGAGGACGAGCTCAAAATGATTTTTGAACCAGAGTGCATATACAATACATTGGTGTTTCTCATCACAGCAGTCAAGAGCTACTGTGAAATTCTGGACAGAATCTGTGAGCGACATAAGAACTAATGATACATAGTACAGCGCAGTGCAGATTATGAAAGGGGGGAGGCAGCCGTGCAAGATGACCAGCAGAAAAAGTACCGCACGAAGAACAAGGATGCGATCATGACATATCTGGACATGCACAGGGAGCACAGCTTCAGCGCCTATGATGTCAACGCGTACATGCAGGAGAACGGCATACAGGTCAATTTGACGACGATCTACCGCAATCTAGACAGGCTCACAGAGAGCGGGGTGATTATGAAATACAAGACAGCGGAGGATGAGTGCTGCCGCTACCAGTGCGCCAAGCCGCATGCGCACTGCCACGAGCATATTCATATGCAGTGCAGGGCGTGTGGGAAAATCCTCCATTTGGAATGTGATTTTATGGAAGAGATCGTAAGGCACCTGTATGAGCATCACCGGTTTGCGCTGGAGTGTTCAGGTTCCGTGTTGCAGGGTGTGTGTGCAGAGTGCCAGGCGAAGATGAACAGTCAAGATTTGGATAGATCAAGATAAAGGAGTATGGCGTGTATGGATACGGAAATTAAAATGAAAATGGAATTGTGGGATATCTACGATTCAGACAAAAAGCGTACAGGACGAACGATGAAAAAAAATGACTGGCACCTCAAAGATGGGGAGTATCATCTGACCGTGCTTGGCGTGGTGGCGCATAAGGACGGCAGATTTCTTATCACCAGACGGGTGATGACAAAGGCGTGGGCGCCCGGCTGGTGGGAGGTTTCCGGCGGCGCAGCGCAGGCAGGTGAGGCTTCAGAGGCCGCGGTGCTTAGGGAGATCAGGGAGGAGACAGGGCTTGACGTGTCTGGCTGGGACGGTGGGTATCTGTTTAGCTACAGGAGGGATAATCCCGGCGAGGGGGACAACTATTTTGTGGATATCTACCGGTTTGTGGCGGATTTTGATGAGAAGGATATCCGTCTCCAAAAGGAGGAGACGGACGGGTATCTGCTTGCGACAGCCGATGAGATTCATGCGCTTGGTGCACAGGGAATTTTTTTACACTATGACAGTATTAAACAAGCGTTCGAACTATAACTTTTATTCCTCTAGGGAAGCTGGCGCAGCGCCTGCGAGGTAGCGGTTTAGGATTTCCTGAATCCGTCGCTGTACAGTCTGGGCGATCTCGATGGTCGTCATGTTCTTGTAATCGTCATAATAAAGAGGCTTTAGATAGTACACAAATGTTTTAATGGGTTTGAGCGTCCGCTCCTCAAACACACGGTAGGAGTCAATTAGTACGACGGGCACGATCGGAACCCTAGACCACACAGCGCTCTTGAAGGCGCCGGGTTTAAATTCTGTGGTGTTGTTGCCGTTATGGTGGTAGCCGCCCTCCGGGAAAATAATAAACCTGCGTCCCTGCCTGGCCTCATCTGCCATCTCGTGGATAATCCGAATGGACTGTCTTGCGTCGGTTCGGTCCATCCGTTTGCCACGCACCAGGTTGATGAACTGTTTGACCAGGGGCGTGTTGGACTTGTCAATGTCCATGACAACAGAGCAGGGCTTGTCATGGGTGAGCATGATGCCAAGCGCGTCGTATTTTCCCTGATGGTTGGGACACATGATATAGCCGCCCTCATCGGGCAGGTTGTGTATCCCATAACCTTCTGTCGTGATGTGGCCTGGTTTAATCATGCGTTTGATGCACAGGCGGTCAAGCGCGTACATTTGTTCTTCTGAATATTTTTCTGGATGACGGGATACGTACTCCATCTGAGGAATCATATAAATGTGGTGCAAGTTCCTGAATATTACATGAAAAAATCTTGAAAACATACTAAAACCCCGATTTCTTGTTTGGTAAAATAGCAGCTGTCCTGTCTTTTACCCGTGTGAAAAGACGTCTTGCGTGTTAAGTGTATTATATAAGATAAAAGTCATTTCGTCAACGAGGTGCGATGCTTCGTTTTTTCAGTTTTATTTCAAGTACTGTTTTTGCATAGATTTTTACGCGTTACAGGCACGGAGTGAACAACAACGTATTCCATGAATAATATTTCATCAGATTTGCCTTGTTTTTGTATACAGCATTGCGTATAATAATAGTAAAAAGTGTATCTGATTGCAACTGGTAAATACCGCCTTTAGGAAACGGAGATATTGAAGTTATGAAGAAAGTAGCACTATTTTCAGACGGCTGGAAGAGGCTGATCACCTATGCGTGGGTGGACGGAATGATGAAGTACATCTCGAATTGCCCGGAAGAGATCGGCTTGTTCCAGTACAACTGTCATGGGAACTGGAGCCGTGACGACAAACACAACCACGGCGAATACAATATTTACACATTGCCAGAACTGTCAGAGTTTGACGGCGTCATTATGGACTGCACCAACATATCTGACAGGTATTATTTTGACGGACTCGTGAACATGATCCGCCAGAGCGGCAAGCCGACTGTGAGTATTGGCAGCGATATAGAGGGCTTTTATTATGCAGGTATCGACAATAAAAAGCCAGTTGCCGATCTCATGGACCATCTCTATCACAAGCATCATTGCCGCAGGTATATTTTTGCCGGTGGGCCAAAGGAAAATTATGAAAATTCACTTAGGGTGCAGTCGTACCAGGAGAGTCTTGAGAGGCTGGGACTTTCGCGGAAGGACAATCCAGTGTGGTACGGCGACTATGATTTCTCTACTGGGGTGAAATATTTTGAGCAGTATATGAAGGGGTTTCATGGCAAGATGATGGAGTTCCCGGACGTGTTTGTCTGCGCCAACGACAATATCGCGGCGGGTTTCTGTTACAAGGCACAGCAGAGCGGATACCAGATCCCGCGGGATTTTAAGATTACGGGCTTTGACAACCTAGATAAAGCGCTTTATTTTGAGCCGCAGATTACGACGGTGGGGCACATGCGGGAAAATATAGGAAACAAGACGATGGAGATACTCGCGGATGTATGGGCTGGAAAGGACGTGCCCAGAAACCATTTTATGCCGTCAAAATGCATCTTTTCAGAGAGCTGCGGCTGTCCTAATTCTGGGCTATTAAATTACAGAAAATACGCGAGGGGACAGGTCATTGCCGACGTGGATAAGCTGGACAAGGAAGAACTGCTCATGAAGCTTGAGAGCGAGATTGTGCAGTGCAGTACATATGATGATGTTTTCCGGCACATTGCGGAATATTTCATGAGTCTGGCGTGCGATGGCTTTGCGATTGTGATTGACAGGAGGCTCTATGAAGGTGTGGCGGAGAGTGAGCTTCCGATAAAGGGTTATGACAGGGCTAACCTGATTGTGGCATATGCGACAGAGGGCAGAAAGATGCTGAAGATTCGGGAACTGTCTGAACTGGAAAAACACTATGAGAAGACAGGCGCTAGAAACGCATATATGTTCACCCCGATTCATTTTAGGGAGCGGGCAGTGGGGTACAGTATCTTAAAAAACGGCAGGTTTTTGTACAATAATCCATATTTTTATGATATACACAGCACGATCACCAAGACCGTAGAGAACCTGTACAAGAAGCTACAGCTAGAGATTGCAAACCAGAAGATGCGCGAGATCTACAACAGGGACCAGCTCACAGGACTGTACAACCGTATCGCATATACGGAGATGATTGATCCGGAGTACCGTAAGCACTGTGATAACAACAGAAAGTGCGTGATTAATTTTGTGGACGCGGACAATTTTAAGCAGGTCAATGATACATATGGGCATGAGAAGGGCGACAGGATTCTGAAGGAAATCGCAAATGCGCTCTTAGATCAGTGTCCCAGAGAGGGGTATGTGTACCGCTATGGCGGGGATGAGTTTATTGCATTTTTCCCAGTCAGCGACGCGTCTGAGGCGGAGCAGTTCCGAAATGGTGTGACAGCAAGGCTGGCAGAGAATGATATCAGCGTCAGTATCGGGCAGGTGATGACTGATCCGGCGTCTGGCAAGGCGTTTGACGATTATATGAAGGCTGCGGACGATGAGATGTACAAGGTTAAGGTAGCAAAAAAGGAGAAGGGCGGGGTTAGAAAGAGATGAAGAGGATCTGGAATGGTATAGCGGGGTTTGTGTTTGGTTTGACGGTTCTGCTCGCGGTGCCTGCGGTAAATGTGGCGGCGGCAGAGTTTACAGTGACGCCTGCGGAGGCGGTTCTGTACACAAATGAGAATACAGTCATATTAGCTGATGCGGATGATAGTACGATAGTGCTATCTGAAGTCGCGGCAGACCTGCCAATACAGGTGACGGGCATTACAAGCAATGGATATTTTCAGATTGCGCTCGATGGACAGACGTTTTATATTCATGGGGTTGGACTTAGTGCGACAGAGACAGTCAAAACGGCAGAACGCCAGGTCTATGAGGTTATTATGGCGCAGAAGGCTGTCTTTCCAGAGGGAATGCACTGGACAAATGACAACTACTATGGCTGGAAGGGTGGGACCTACATTGGCGGTTATGGCTGTGCAGGTTTTGCGTTTGCAGTGAGTGACGCAGCTTTTGGCGATGTGCTTGCAACGATTCACACGGATTATTCCAACATACGGGTCGGGGATATTCTCAGGGTAGATCAGGACACACACTCTGTCATCGTGCTTGAGGTAAGGGAGCATTCCGTCATCGTGGCGGAGGGGAATTATAATTCCTCGATTCACTGGGGGCGTGAGATTGCAAAGGAGCGCTTGGTTGATCCATTTAGCTATATTATGACGAGGTATTCATAAAATGATTAGGGTGTCAAAAGGTCTGAATTTCCCTTGCAGGCTAATTTTCCCAATCTTGCACCACAATATCTATCAACGATGCGCCGCATCGCCTCAAGATACTGTGGCACAATCTTGAAAAAATTATCTCTGCAATGAAAATGGACCTTTTGACACCCTAATCATAAAATAAGGAGGACATATTATCATGGAAAAAATAACAAGCTTTACAATTGACCATATCAAATTACAGCCTGGTGTGTATGTATCCAGAAAGGACCAGGTTGGCGACAGCATGGTTACGACGTTTGACCTTCGGATGACCTCGCCAAACGAGGAGCCGGTCATGAATACCGCGGAAGTGCACACGATTGAGCATCTAGCCGCGACCTTTTTGAGAAATCATAAGGAGTACGGCAGCAGAACGCTCTACTTCGGGCCAATGGGCTGCCGCACCGGATTCTACCTGCTGCTTGCGGGGGATTATGAGTCAGAGGATATCGTTCCGCTGATGATTGAGTTGTATGAGTTTATCAGGGATTATAAGGACGAAGTACCAGGAGCCAGCCCAAAAGACTGCGGAAATTATCTCGACATGAATCTTGGCATGGCGAATTTCCTCGCAAAGCGTTATCTTGATAACGTGCTGTACCACATCGACGAATCGAGGCTGGTGTACCCTGTGTGAGGGCGTATGCATATAGTATATTAAAAGCTTACAGGTGAGATACCAATGGATGATACTTTTTTGACACAGATAACGAATGGAATTATTGAGGAGATCGAGCAGGGCAGAAACGGTTCTTTTGTGCTCGTCTCCTACAGTGACTGCTCAGACTGCGGCAGTGGCACGCAGGTGATACGGCTCAATGTCAGTGACAGCACAGCGATCATGGACGAGGAAGGTGGCAGGATTCCCTTGTCAGAACTTCAGCCCGGAATGGTTGTGAACGCAGCGTTTTCCAATGCGACGACAAGGAGTATTCCACCACAGTCAGCTGCGTACGTTATACAGATAGTACGAAGAGCGCACAGGGATTCTGTGACAGTTGGCAGGATTGTTGATGTGGACAGACGGGGCAGAAGCTTTGCGACCATCAGTGACGGGAACCCGTCCTCTATGATCCGGTTCAACGTGGCGGATGATGCACAGATTCTAAACGGAATGGGCAGGCCAATGCATTTTGCCAATCTGGTTCCAGGACTTCGTGTGCGTGTGCGGCACGCCGATTTTATGACGATGAGCCTTCCGCCGCAGACGACGGCATATGAAGTGCGTGTGATCCGGTAAATTTTATAAATGTCCTTTATCCTTACGTTATAGGAAACAGCTTTTATATCATCAATGACGAAAGGAAAGGGGCATTTTATTGTGGGTGTGACCGCATGGGCGGCAGCTTACGGATTATCTGGATTATTTTCATCAGAAGAAAGGATACCTGTTGCGTTTATATACAAATAAGAAAAAAGAGACATGTGTAAAGATATTTTTATTTGGCGGTAAGACGATTGTGGAGGCCATCGTCTGACACAAAAGGAGTTGGAAGAAGCTGCATGGAACAGTCTGCATTTGAAAAAATATATGAGGTAGTAAAACAGATTCCATATGGGCAGGTGGCAACTTATGGCCAGATTGCCGCGCTTGCGGGGAACAGGCGGTGGGCGAGGGTAGTCGGCTATGCACTGCACGCCAATCCTGATCCGGACAACATTCCCTGCTACCGTGTTGTCAGCAAGGAGGGCCGGGTATCCGCTGCGTTTGCCTTTGGAGGCGGCAACCGTCAGGTGGAGTTATTGAAGGCAGAAGGTGTGACGTTTACAGGAGACTGCGTGGATATGGCGCGGTATCAGTGGGAGCGGCCAGTGTACGAAATATGAAGGGGTTGGGCGTGGGAATGAGCATAAATCTGTCAGCAAATGTCTGAACATGACATTGGATTGTATCTTCATTGTCTCAGCAGAGGATGTATCAGGTTATTGTAGCAGGACAGGAAAGGATTTTATAAATGCCTGCAATTGATGCCGCAAGCATCTATAAAAAATCATTGTAGATTATCTGATATTAAATAGTGACAGACATGGAAAAAACTGGGGATTTTATGTGGATAATAACACTGGGAAGCTTGTTTCATACAGGCGCAAAAGAAATAGATACAAGACAGGAGACAATAAAATGGAATTACAACAGTATTTTAAGAGTATAATCGATCAGGACAGATGTGCGGTAGTTATCTGCAATCTGGCGCATGAGATTCTATACATGAACCCGACAGCCATACAGCGATATGAAAAATGGGGTGGACAGGCGCTTGTGGGAAAGAGTCTGCTCGACTGCCACAACCCGCATTCCTGTGGGCAGATCAAAAAAGTCATCTCATGGTTTGAGGAGAGTACAGCACACAATATGATCCATACATTTTACAATGAGAAGGAAAATAAGGATGTATACATGGTCGCGCTGCGCGATGAGGACGGACGTCTAGCCGGTTATTATGAAAAGCATGAGTACAGGGACAAGGAGACCGCAAAAATGTATGATTTTAGTTGACATAAAGCGCGCACGGGGAATGGAAAGGGTGTTGGAATCATATGCCGGATGGGATTGACTATGGCCTTCAGATTAATGGTGAAAATATGAATGAAAACATAATAGAAATAACAGATTTTGACGCTCCACAGCTTGACGTGTATGCGCGGTTAAGCGAGAGGCAACTCCTGAATCACCATGAGCCCCAAAAAGGTCTGTTTATTGCAGAGAGCCCAAAGGTGATCGAAAGGGCGCTTGATGCCGGCTGTGCTCCGGTGTCGATTCTGATAGAGAGAAAGCACATTGAAGGACAGGGGAGGGAAATTATCAGGCGGTGCGGCAGTATTCCAGTCTACACAGCCGGATTTGATGTGTTGACACAGCTGACCGGTTTTGGGCTGACGCGGGGAATGCTGTGCGCGATGCGGCGTCCGGCGCCAGAGACGGTCCAGAAGGTGTGCGCCGGGGCACACCGGATTGCGGTGCTTGAGAATGTGATGAATCCCACAAATGTCGGCGCCATATTCCGTTCCGCGGCAGCGCTTGGCATGGATGGGATCCTGCTGACACCAGCAGGTAGCAATCCCTTGTACAGGCGTTCGATCAGGGTGAGCATGGGGACTGTATTTCAGATACCGTGGGCATACTTAGATGAAAAGGATGGGATCAGGGCGCTGCGGAAGATGGGATTTACGACCGTGGCGATGGCGTTGAGGGAGGATTCGCTAAGTGTTGATGCCCCACAGCTTGTGCAGGAGGAAAAGCTTGCGGTCGTGCTGGGCACAGAGGGGGACGGGCTTGCGCTGGACACGCTCTTAGACTGTGATTACACCGTGCGAATCCCAATGGCGCACGGTGTTGACTCACTGAATGTGGCAGCTGCAAGCGCAGTCGCGTTCTGGCAACTGGGCTATCACGGCAAATACATTGAAAGGAAAAAAGAGATAAAATAAGATGGTCAGAAAACATTTTCGCTTTACAGGCAGGGTGCAGGGCGT
>CAJUQZ010000136.1:9500-11876 GCA_910588755.1 uncultured Lachnospiraceae bacterium
AGCGAAGCATTATCCATCCACGTGAAGGGCATCGTGCAGGGCGTGGGATTCCGCTATCGGGCAAAGTATGCTGCAAGCGGCATGGGGATCACAGGCTGGGCAAAAAATATGTATGACGGCTCTGTTGAGATGGAGGCCCAAGGGACGGCGGAGGCGATCAACCGGATGCTGGTGATGATCAACCAGAGCGATTACATTGTGATTGATTCCATTGAGTCGAGGGAAATGCCACTAGATGAGAATGAACGTTCTTTTTGCGTGAGATAGGAGATAAACAGCAGCTAATTGATACAAAAAACAGTTGTGGAACATGTGTGTATTAGTATATAATAATGATAGTTTATTTAAATGGAAGCATTTGGGGAAAGGGGTTATCACATTGACACATATTGAGAAAGCAACTGATTTTCTAATGCAAGGATTTCATTGCTCACAGGCGTTGACAGGGGCCTTTGCGGAAGAGTTTGGATATAATCTCAAGAACGTTATGAAGCTTAGCACCTGCTTTGGCGGCGGTATGCACTGCGGGGGACTGTGCGGGTGCGTCACGGCTGCAACAATGATATTTGGCATGGCGTTTGGGTTGTACGATCCGCAGGATAAGGAGCTGGAATCGTTTGGGTATAAAAACGCAGATGAATTTTTTTACCGCTTCCGTGAGCGGATGGATGGCAAGACACTTTGCAGGGAAATTCTCGGAAAGGATTTCTCGAAGCCGGAGGAGCTCGCCGTGATCCGTCGGGAAGGACTGGTCAAAAAGGTATGCCCACACGTTTTGCAGGTAAGTATAGAAATTATAGAGGATATGCTAAGGCAGCAGGACGAGGAGGGAATGTATGTACGCCTTGACTCGGCGGATTTTGAGGAGATCGAAAAGCTGCAGACGGTGATTAGAAGTGTGAACAAGCAAAACCAGTTTCGCAACAGTGTTCATCAGCTTGTGCATTCCTCTGACAAAAGGATTGGCTTCATACAGTTTGATATCAGACGTTTCAAGATTATCAACGACCTTTACGGTGAGAAGTTTGGTGACGAGGTGCTGTTTTTTATACAGGATAATCTTAAGGCCCTGTGCAATCACCGTCAGTTTTTCCTGAACCTTAGAAGTGATGTATTTATGGTGGTTACAGAATATAACGACGACAGAGAGCTTATGGGATTTATACAGGAAATCGAAAAAGTGTCAGCTTCTTATAAGGATGTAAAGCTGCAGCTTGCCTTTGGCGTGTACTCTGTTGACGACCGGGATATGGAGATACGCCAGATGGAGGACAGGGCTGCAATGGCAAGAACTGCGGCGAAGGAAAATGCAGTTTCCAATGTGATATTTTATGAAGAACAGTTTAAGGAGCTTCTCTACAACCGCAAGTTTATCGAGGAAAACATGCATGCGGCCATCGAGGAGAAGCAGTTTAAAATGTACCTGCAGCCCAAGTACAGTATCTCGAGAAATAAAATTGTCGGCGCTGAGGCGCTTGTGCGCTGGATCCATCCTGAGCGGGGCATGGTCTATCCCAACGATTTTATTCCGGTTATCGAGGAAAATGGATTTATCAAAATGGTAGATTATTACATCTGGGAGGAGGCAAGCCGCTTTATCAAAAAATGCACTGATATCGGGATTGCCGACTGCCCGGTATCTGTGAACGTTTCGAGACATCATCTCAAGGAGACAGATTTCATACAGGTATTGATGGAGGATATCAAAAGGCACCAGATTGAAAAATCACTTCTGGAGCTTGAGATCACGGAGACAGCCAACGATGAACAGATTGGTCAAATGGCGATGCGGCTTAAAATTGACGGTTTTACACTGCTGATGGATGATTTTGGTAGCGGATACTCCTCGTTAAATGTACTGCTCGAGACACCGTTTGATGTGATTAAGCTCGACAAGAAGTTCATGGATAATATGATGGCCTCAGACAAGGGAAAACTGATTCTCGAGCACATGGTTTCGATGGCGCGGGAGCTGGGACTTGGACTTCTAGCGGAGGGTGTGGAGACAAAGGAACAGGTGGAGCTTCTTGGGAAGATTGGCTGCAACAATGTGCAGGGGTATTATTTTGCCAGACCGATGCCGCAGGAGGACTTTTTTGAGCTGTTGAAGAAGGACAGAGGAGTATAAAAAGTAAATGTCATAACTAAGAAGGAGGTACAATGATGGTAAAACATGTGATATTGTGGCAGTTAAAGGACGAGCTGTCCGACAGTGAGCGCGCGCAGGTAAAGGCTGGAATCAAGACGGGGCTTGAGCAGCTTATGGGGAAAATTCCTGGTTTAATTGAAATCAAAGTGGAAACGAATCCGCTGGCATCCTCCAACGCCGATATGATGCTCGATTCTGTGTTTGAGGACGAGGAGGCATTGAAGGGC
>CAJUQZ010000137.1 GCA_910588755.1 uncultured Lachnospiraceae bacterium
GGCTTATGTACTACCTTATTCAACATATCTCAACTCGAACCTCGCCTCACCGTCCCCGCCGATCTCCATGATAATATATGAAGGCTTTCTGTTCTCCTGCCTCGGGTAGGACAGGCTTCCGGGATTGATGGCGATGATCTGGTCTGAAATCTCGATCACAGGCTTGTGGGTGTGTCCGTACATCACGATGTCCGCACCCTGAACGACCGCTTCTTTCTTCAGCATCTCGTTCCCCATGTTGATATAATAGTGATGGCCATGCGTTATCATAACACAATACTTCCCTATTTGTAAAGTCTTTTCTGAAGGTAAATCAGAAAAAAAGTCATTATTTCCGGCAACCATCTCCACAGGGCAGCCGGCTGCCTCCTGTATGGTATACTCACTCCCCTCGATATCCCCGAGATGTATGACCAGATCCACCTCTCCAGCCATCTGCAGCGCCTTCATATAATTTACATTTTTTCGGTGCGTGTCACTGACAATCAGTACTCTCATAACATTTTCTGCCTCAACACTTTTTTCATTTCCTCCAGTGCCTTTCCCCGATGGCTGATGCGGTTCTTCTCCTCCGGCGCAAGCTCTGCCGAGTACAGGCCATATGCGGGCAGATAAAAAATTGGATCATAGCCAAATCCATTCTGCCCTCGCTCCTCATAGCCGATCCTCCCCTCGATCGTGCCCCTTGTCGTAACATTGTTCCCGTCAGGAAACACAGCGGCAATGACACACACGAACCTGGCGGTGCGTTTTTCATCGGGGACACCCTCCAGACGCCTGATCAGACTGGCATTTTTGACCGTGTACGGGGTATCCTCCCCCATATACCTGGCGGAATAGATTCCAGGCTCCTTATTCAGGTAATCGACCTCCAGACCGGAATCGTCTGCGAGCACAACTGCCTGCACACCGTCCTTCTCAAGCGCCCGCGCAATTGCCGACGCCTTGATCACGGCGTTTTCCTCAAACGACGTACCGTCCTCCACGATATCCACAGAAACCCCAGCTTCCCTCATCGACTGTATCTCCACGCCAAGATCAGCCATTATCATCCGTATCTCCCGCATCTTATCCGCATTTCCTGTCGCAAATACGATCCTATCCACTCTCATCTACCTGTTCCTCCCATTCTTATTCTATAAACGCCCGAAATCTAAAAGATTTATTTTATGCGCCTTCACATCTTTAAGGAGCCTATATCCTGCACAGCTTCTTACTTCGCACCTTCCACGAGAATATAGTCCTGCAGAGCGCTGCCCATTGTCTTCTCGAGCGCCTCAACGACTTTTCCATTTAATTTATATTCATTTTCCACGCTCTCCATATCCTTCTGTGTCAGCGAAATTTGAATGATTGCTGAGGGTACGGTTGCCTCAGACACCAGGACATGTCCTGTATCCCCCTCCTCAAAGCCGCGCATCTGCACCTGGACTACTCCCTGCACCGCCTCTAGAAACGCCTCCGCCATAACCACAGACAAGTGCGCACTGTTAAAGTCCGGTATAAAATACGTCGTATTGCAGATTCCGTTCATATAAGATTGCTGTTCACTGTTTTCTGTCACCTCGACACCAAGCACCATATCCGCATGTATCCTGTTCGCAAACGAAATCACATCCTCCTGTGTGTATTCCTCCTGCATATCGGAAGCCATATAGAGCCTGATCTGGTTATCCGCCGCAAACCGGACAATGTGCTGCTTCCATTCTGGGAGTGCCAGGCGGTTCCGGTCCGTGTAGGGAAACCACACGACCGCCGAGGCTGCATAGCCGTCCCCGATCTCTTTGAAGGTTACTGTCAGTGTACCGTTCCCGACTGCCAACTCACAGTCATACAGATCCCTGCAGTAAACCTCCACGACAACATCCTCGTTCTGTCTGTATACCCCCACCGCATCCATGATCGTCGAATCACTCACCAACTCCACTCCGTTTGGAATATGCTGTGAATACCCCGACAGCGTTATGACATATTTATTCTGCACAAACTCCTCTCGGACAGTGACGTCTCCGACGGCAATTGGCTCCTGCAGCGGTATCACCAGCCTGGAACTGTCCTCGTCCCTGAAGGAAGTTCGCACATTGAGCTTTGGTGCTGCAAGACTGCTCTCCTGCGCGTTCACACTCTCCATCAAGATGCCAATGCGGCTGCTCGCATCAAAAAAATCCTCATTGATCTTAAAGCCTGCCATCAGCACCGTGGAAAGCACTGTGAATATGACCACGGCAGCCTGCATTGACCGATACAGTCTATCCTTTTTTTCTGCTGTAATTTGTGCAATTTCAGCGCGGGTAAGTGTACCGCCCTCCTGTCTGTACCCCGTATCTTCAGCCTCTGACTCCATGCGTGACTCCTCATAATCAGTCATCTGTTTCTTTTTCACACTAACTCCCATCTGCCCGCCTTAGAGCGTGTTTCCAGTTTTCCTCAACCGTCCGCCCGCCTTTTCGGCGGGCGCGGCCCCATAAACTGATAGTAATATGTTTTCATCATACCATTGTAGATCTTTCTGTTCTTATCCGCCTTTTTGCCGATATCCCGCTGTGCGTCCTCATAGGAGGTAATCACGTACATTGACCATGTATCCAGGTGCTTAAACCGCTCGCCCAGCTTTCTGTAAAGCGGCGGCAGATTTTCCTTCTCCTCCAGCCGCTCACCGTAGGGCGGATTGGTTATGATAAATCCATATTTTCCCGCGTGGGACAGCTTTCCCACATCTTTTGATTCCCACTTTATCATGTCTGCCACCCCTGCAAGGCGGGCGTTCTGTTCTGCAATCCGTATCATCTCCGGGTCAATGTCGCCGCCCTCAAGATCGACCGCGGCGGTCAGATCAACCATTTCCCGCGCCTCCTCATAGCAGTCGTCCCAGCGCTTTCTGTCTATGAGATGTCCCCATTTGAGCGCCGTAAAACCTCTTTTCATTCCCGGCGCGATATTGGCTGCCATCAGCGCCGCCTCTATCAGTATCGTCCCGCTGCCGCAAAAAGGATCCACAAGGATTCTGTCCTTTTTCCACGGCGTCAGCATGATGAGCGCCGCCGCCAGATTCTCCGCGATCGGCGCCTTCGCCGTATATTTGCGGTATCCCCGCTTATGTAAGGACTCGCCTGTGGTGTCAAGCCCCACAGTGACCGTATCTTTCAGCAGAAAAACACGCACAGGGAAGCTCTGTCCGTCCTCGGAAAACCAGCTGACATGATACACTTGTTTCAACCGCTCCACCATCGCCTTTTTCATGATGGACTGTATGTCAGACGGAGAGAAAAGCTGGCTCTTGACGCTCGCCGCCTTCGCCACCCAGAATTTTCCATCGGAGGGTATATACGCCTCCCACGGAAGCGCCTTTGTCTGTTCAAACAGTTCGTCAAATGTCTCCGCATGAAAGCTCCCTACTTTTATGAGAATCCGCTCTGCTGTCCGAAGTCCTATGTTGGCGCGGCAGACCGCCTCATCGTCGCCGATAAACGTCACCCTGCCGTCCTCCACCTGCGACACATCGTATCCAAGGTCGATGATCTCCTGTTTTAACACAGCCTCCAGCCCGAAATGACAGGGCGCAATTAATTCATATCTCTTCATTTGATTGTCTCCGGTTTAAAATATAAAATCATTTTCTTTCCAATATTATCTTATATTCATTAGTTCCATCTGTCAAACAAAAAATAGAAGGTTATAGAATCAATGGTATAGAATCAAAGGCGCAGAATCCCATCAACAACATTTAAGCAAAAAAACCGGCATGGTGGCGCCAGGCACCCGTCAGCTCTTGCTGACATTTTTCCTTTGGGTGCATGAAAAGGAAAAGACAGGACCTGTTACAAAGCCCTGCCTTCTCCGCTGCCAGCACCGGTTAACGATTGTTGTTATTGTTGTTATTGTTTGTGCTGTTCTTGCAATTCTTCTGGTTGTTGTCAGAATTGCTGTTGTTTGTGCTGTTCTGAGAATTCTGTGCGTTCTGAGAATTCTGAGAATTGTTATTTGACTTGTTCTGATCGTAGTTGTTGTTTGTTCCAGCCATAATGATACCTCCAAATTTTTTTAGGAATAGAATCCCTTTTTGACATACATCTGCGTCTGCATTTTTTGTATGCCCTCAGCACTTTTTCATGCTACACAGATATGATTTGCCGAAACGCATCTTTTTATTCATCAATTTTAATTTACATATCTTGTTAACTTTGGGAACACTGCCCAAATCTGATAATTATTGTTTGGTAGGTTTTATTTTCAGAAATCAGTTGATTTTTGCGGTGGCTATTGCTATACTAAAGATAGTAAAGAGATACTCCTTCAATCCTCTTTACAACCCTTATATATTAATTATTTATACTCCCCTTAACGAAAAACGACCATTGATATGGTCGTTTTTCATTTTATGTGTCTTATAAGAAGCTGTAGGAAAATAAGTGATACAGATTGCACAGGATATTTCTTCGTTTATCTGATTCTATTTGCGCTGCCACCAGCTGCGGACCGCCCTGACCAGAAAACCGGCCAGCAGAAACACCAGAATGTACGGCGCCAGCACGAGAAAGACGCGAAACACAACCGACAGTACTACAAGCACCACGACTAACACGATACAGGTAATCAGCCAGCCCGGGATTCTTGTGCGTCTGTCGTCTGACGTTTCTGTATACCCGTGTTCCGCGCTGTTATTTCCATAATGATTCTCAAAATTATTTCTGTAATAACTGGTGTTGCCTGCATTGGCGTAGCTGCTGCCAAACCCGCCTGCATACCCGTCCTGGCTGTCCTTGCCCGACGCAAACCTGCTGCTCTCCTCGATCGTCTTTGCAAGGAGCCTTGGGTCACCCAGCATTCCAAGCACTTCGGACTCGCTTTTGCCGCCCGCGGTCTGACTACTGATATATGACCTGTAATAACGCACATTCTCCTGTATCACACTCTCCGACACTTTCCCATCAAGGGCGTCACGAAATTGCCTCAAAAAATCCTCACAGTTCATAATAACCCCCAACTTATCGCCTATGCCTGATCCAGTCCCCTGCCCATTGTCATTTTTTTCACAAACGCCGCAGGTTCCTTCTTCATGTCGATCATATCCCGAAATGCATGGAGCACCATTCTGTCCTTGTTGCAGGCCGCTGTATTTTTCCCCGAATCCCCGATCAGATTGTAGCGGTTCATCTGCCAGATATACAGATCTGTAAGCCCGTACCCTTCACAGTGCACCTTGTCCATGAGGCTGCGGTGCTCGAGATAATAAACGAGCTCCTCGAGGAGTGCCGTGTCAAACACAAGCTCCTCCCACAATTCATCACACCACTGTTTTGTCTCGTCCGCCAGCTCTCCTAGTAAGATAAGGCCCTCGTACGCCTTAATGCGCCTGGCATCATACAATATTCCCGCCATGTCACTGCCCCGCTTTTCATTTGTCCTATACCTTATCCTATCATACGATACAGGTAAGGTAAATTAACGAAATATAAAATTTTATAAAACATTTGCCACAGAGCCTCCCCTGACCAGCTCCCCGCTCATCATATACTGGCTGACCGGCGTCGCCTTTGGATTCTCAATCAGGCTGATGAGCTGCTTTGCCGCAAGGGAACCGATTCCCACTGTGTCCTGTCTGTATGTTGTCAGCTGCGGCTCGAGCTGTGACGCCATCATGATGCCATCATACCCTGCAATCGAGATATCCTGTGGTATCCTAAGCCCGTTGTTCTTGATCACATTCATGCCGCCGATTGCCGAGAAGTCATCTGCGTACAGAATACAGGTTGGCGGCCCAGGCAGTTTCAGGATCTGGTTCGTGAGAAGACCTGCCGTATGGGAGTCCCTGTATTTTGCCTTTTGAAGGAGTTCCTCTCTGACGGCCATGCCCATTTTCTCATGAAAACGGTAGTACGCGGAGAGCCTGTTGGTCGTCACCAGCGATTCCTCCCCGTAAATGTATGCGATCTTTCTATGCCCCTGCGCGTATATATACGAAAGAAGCGCTTCCATACCTGCGATGTTGTCTGACATGACAGCGATCCTGTCATTATACACATAATCAACCGTGACCACCGGAAGCGCGCTGGCAAGCAGCTCCATCACTTCCGGGTCTTTATAATCCGCAACCGCGACCAGCACTCCGTCCATTCCGCGGTAAATGGCATGCTTGAGATAGGACATCTGGTCTTTGCGTTTCTTGGAATTGCTCAGGAAAGTGATGTCATATCCACTGTTCTCTACCGTGTTTCGAAAGTTTTCAAGAACCTGGGAGAAATAATCGTGTGTCAGCCCGCTGCCGGACTCCTCTTTGTACAGAACCCCGAGATTGTACGTCCTGTTTGTCTTTAGCGCCCTCGCGGAAGAATTTGGATAATAGCCGAGCGCTTTTGCCGTGCGCCGGATCTTTTCTTTTGTCTCCGCTCCGATATCGTTCTGATCGTTCAGCGCCTTACTGACTGTGGCGACGGACACGTCGCACGCGGCAGCAATGTCTTTCATGGAAACCATAACGCCTCTCCTCCCCTGCCTTCCCTATCGAAAGCTGTTATCAAACGGTCTGTCATACGAGTATAACCCACACGAAATACCCTAATGTTTGGCGCAGAATATTTTTCTGGGAGTGCTGCTTCCCAAACGTAGGCGCAGCGGTGGCTACGGCAAGGCTTGGAGAGCAGTGCTAACAGGAAAACAGACAAGCGAAACAAAGGGTTATTTTGTGTGGATTATACGCGGGCTATCGCCGCTTGTACTTAAACGTTTACGCAGATACAGCATACATCAAACTGCGCCTTTTTGCAAGTAATTTTAAAATGAATACCTCCCTTGGGCGTGTTTCAAAAATCATTCCCGCCAGCTACACGCCCTAATCTACAACAAACGTCTCACTGACCACAAATTCCTCATTTTCCCCATAAACAACCAATCTGTACACTCCATCTATGAGCGTTGGATACTGCATAACGGTCTCATCAGGTATGTCAAAGCCCCTGCTCTGACCAGGCTCAATCCCTACAGTCATCAGATCCTCTGCATAGGGTGAAATCAATTCAATCCACACGCCCTTGTACCACAGCTCGACATGCGGCAGCTGCGCCTCATAACGCCAGACCGCTGCGCCATGATTATAAATGGTGCAATCAAGGAAGCTGCCCTCCTCCTTCTTTAACACAATACTTTCCTTTGGTGCCCTTTGACACAATGGGCTCTCTCGATCATACGTTCCACTCCTCATAAACGCAGACATATACGCGTCTATGTTTGTATCGAAATGCCTCTCCTGCTCCTTTGTCCATGCTGTATATGCTTCCTCCAGCGGCAAAATACTTCCCGCAATA
Organism: uncultured Lachnospiraceae bacterium; assembly: GCA_910588755.1. Lineage (GTDB taxonomy): Bacteria > Bacillota > Clostridia > Lachnospirales > Lachnospiraceae > COE1. Next base: position 7,302 of record CAJUQZ010000137.1, read on the forward strand.
TATTCCGTATCCTGTTCGCAAAACACCAGATAAAAACTATTGTTCACCGTATCTGTGATGTCATTGTGAGAACGGTCATGCATCTTTGGAATCGTGGCGTTTACCTTCCCCGCATTGATCTCATACGTAACCTCGTCGTAGCACACCAAATCCTTTCCGTCGGAAAAAACGTTGTGCTCCCTGCGGGTTTCCTCCAAGGCTTCCGGATTTGCTAGCGCCTGGAATACGATCCTTCCATTTTGATCTGTTATAAAAGAAATGCTCCCATTAATTGAAAACGTGACCTCCCTCCATGCGGGAAAATCCGTCCACACCACAGACTGCACATGAAGCTCCTGTCCGGAAATGCCATATGTGATCTCATCGTGTTCCGGTGCCGCGCGCTGTCCGCCCCACCAGATTCCGCAAAAAGCGCCAACCAGTATGCCGATCAGTACCGCAGAAATAAGACTGTGCATTTTGCAGCCCGCAAAATAAGGCTTTTTCCTCTCAACACCTTTTTCCATTTTGATCCCACCTTTTCATCTATTATACTTTATGCCCTTCGGAAAATGTCAATAGCTGATCCGAAAATAAAATTTTTCTTGCTTTTGTGAAAATCTTGTGATAGATTAAGTTTATAAGATTTACTTAAACGTTTTCGTAACTATGTGTCTTTCATACGGCAGCACTGCCGTATGAAAAAATCAAATTTTAATAAGGAGAATCGAGCTATGAAATTCGGATACTTTGCCGACGCAACCCGCGAATATGTCATCACCACCCCCAAGACACCGCTCCCGTGGATCAACTATCTAGGCTGCAAGGAGTTCTTCACACTGATCTCAAACACCTGCGGCGGCTACACGTTCTACAAGGACGCAAAGCTCCTGAGGCTGACGCGCTACCGCTACAACGACGTTCCCTATGATACCAACGGCAAATATTTCTACATAAAAGACGGCGACACGGTCTGGAACCCGGGCTGGCAGCCGACAAAGACCGAGCTCGACTCCTATGAGTGCCGCCACGGCATCGGCTACAGCCGCTTTACCGCCGCCAAAAACGGTGTGCGGGCATCCGTACTCACGTTTGTGCCGATGGACGACAACTGTGAGATTTCACAGGTTCAGTTAAAAAATAACACCGATTCGGAAAAGAAGATTTCACTCTTTTCCTATGTGGAGTGGTGTCTGTGGAATGCCGACGACGACTCCAGGAATTTCCAGAGAAACCTAAGCACCGGCGAAGTCGAGGTGATTGGCTCGACCATCTACCACAAGACAGAGTACCGCGAACGCAGAAACCACTACGCAATCTATACCGTAAACACAGCGGTTGACGGGTTTGACACGATCCGCGACAGCTTTATTGGCACATACAATGGCGCGGACAGGCCCGAGGCTGTTCTGGCCGGCAGGTGTACCAATTCGGTGGCAAGCGGCTGGTCTCCCATCGCCGCGCATCAAATCGACATCACACTTGCCCCCGGCGAAGAGAAGTCTTATGTGTTCCTCCTTGGCTATCTGGAAAATCCTGTCGGGGAGAAGTTTGAGGCGCCGAACGTGGTAAATAAGAAACCGGCGGACGCAATGATCGCAAAGTACAATTCCGACGCCGCTGTTGACAAGGCGTTTGCAGCGCTCAACGACTACTGGAAAGACCTGCTTAGCCGCTATGTCGTCGAGTCCGCAAACGAAAAGGTCAACCGCATGGTCAATATCTGGAACCAGTACCAGTGCATGGTGACATTCAACATGAGCCGCTCTGCCTCCTACTATGAATCCGGCATCGGACGCGGTATGGGCTTCCGGGATTCCTGCCAGGATCTGCTTGGCTTCGTGCACCTGATCCCCGACCGCGCACGCGAGCGCATTATTGATATCGCCTCCACACAGTTCCAGGATGGAAGCGCTTACCACCAGTACCAGCCGCTCACCAAGAAGGGCAACTCCGATATCGGAAGCGGTTTCAATGACGATCCGCTGTGGCTGATTGCCGGAACCAGCGCCTATATCCGCGAAACCGGCGACCTGTCGATCCTGAAGGAAATGGTTCCCTACGACAACGACATGAGCGCTGCCACCACGCTGATGGAGCACTTAAAGCGCTCGTTTGACTATATCGTGAACCACAAGGGGCCGCACAAGCTGCCGCTGATCGGGCGCGCAGACTGGAATGACTGCTTAAACCTCAACTGCTTCTCCGAGCATCCGGGCGAGTCCTTCCAGACATTTGGGCCAAGCGAGGGGCCTGTCGCGGAGTCTGTGTTTATCGCAGGAATGTTTGTCAAATACGGCGAGGAGTACGCACAGCTTGCAGAACTGCTTGGCGATGACGCCGAGGCGAAGCGCGCGCGGGACGAAGTCGCGGTTATGTACGACGCAGTCCTGAAAGACGGCTGGGACGGGGAATGGTTTGTGCGGGCATATGACGCCTACAGCCACAAAGTAGGTTCCAAGGAATGCGAGGAAGGCCAGATCTACATTGAGCCGCAGGGCTTCTGCGTGCTTGCCGGCATTGGTGTGAAGGAAGGGCTGGCCAAGAAGGCGCTGGACTCTGTAAAAGAAAAACTCGACACAAAGTACGGTGTGATGATCTTACAGCCTGCCTACACAAAGTATCATGTCGAGCTTGGCGAGATTTCCTCCTATCCACCCGGATACAAGGAGAACGCAGGCATCTTCTGCCACAACAACCCGTGGGTTTCCATCGCGGAGACCGTGATCGGACGCGGCGACAGGGCCTTTGAGATTTATCAGAAGACCTGTCCTGCCTATGTAGAGGAGATCAGCGAGATTCACAGGACAGAACCTTATGTGTACTCACAGATGGTCGCGGGGCGCGACGCAAAATATCACGGCGAGGCAAAAAACAGCTGGCTCACCGGCACAGCGGCCTGGACGTTCACAAACATCTCGCAGTATATCTTGGGCGTGTACCCGACACACAAGGGGTTAAGCGTCGATCCGTGCGTGCCGACAGGTTTCGGAGACTTTAAGCTTACCAGACGCTTCCGCGATGTGGTATATCATATCACGGTCAAGAACCCGAATAACGTCCAGAAGGGTGTCGCTTCGATGACTGTTGACGGCGTAAAGACCGAGGGCTGTGTGATTCCGTTTGAAGCTGGGAAAACGGATGTGAATGTTGAGATTGTTATGGGATAAATATTTAGAAACTTCAGAAAAAGGATATGACAACTTTGTCCATATCCTTTTTCTACTGGCAATCGAAAAGATTTATTATTTTCCTGTTTCCATGTACATGGATGCCTGTGTCTGATAGAGCTCTCTGTAGTAAGCGTTCGTCTGCATCAACTTTTGGTGTGTGTCAAATCCGGACACTTCGCCGTTCCTTATGACCAAAACTTTGTCCGCATTCCTGACGCTGGCCAGGCGGTGAGTAATAAATAAAACTGTTTTATTTTGTGACAGTTCCAGAAATTTGTCAAGCAGCAGCGATTCAATCTTTGGATCGAGCGCCGATGTCGGTTCATCCAATATCAGGATATCCGCGTTCCGATAAAACGCGCGCGCCAGCGCGAGCTTCTGCCATTGTCCGCCCGACAACTCTCTCGCATCATCAAAACGCTTACCTAGCATTTTATTCAGCGCAATGTCACACGTTGTCTCATCCAGAAAACCGCTTTGGCGCAGTATCTTTGTGACTTCCGTGTCCGCTTTATCCAGCTCCTCCTCCGTAAGCGTCACATTTTCCCGCAGCGTCAGATCAAACTTCGCAAAATCCTGGAATACGGCACAAAACTGTCTTCTGTATTCTTCTATGTCAAATTCATCAAAGTGCGTTCCGTCAAAATCAATGGTCCCTTCATTTTGCTGATATAAACGCAGGATTAATTTGGCTAATGTTGATTTCCCCGCTCCATTTTCTCCCACAATCGCAATTTTTTCACCTTTTTTTACAGAGAATGAGACATTATGCAAAACCTCATGCTCTCCCTGCGGATATTGGAAAGAAAGGTGATCAATCCGCATCTCATGAAAGTTTTTCCATGCTTTTGTTCCATCAAACCCTGAAATATTCTCTATTGCCAGGTATTCAAACAGATTCGACATATATAACAGGGTATCATAAAGCAGGCTGGAGTCCTCTACAAATCTGCTGATGCCCTGGATCGCGCTGGCGATGGCAGAAGTGTAAATTAAGATTGTGCCTGGCTCCAGTGCCTTTTGCGCGACGGCATAGGTAATATACCAGAATCCCGCCACGCTGAGCGCTCCTGTTATAACCAGAAAAACAGAAGCAATCATACATTGCTTCACTCTGTTTCTTTGTACTTTGGAACGGATACACATATATAGTAAACGACATAAATATTTTCTATTTACTTTTCAGATATCCCTTAGTAAAA
>CAJUQZ010000138.1 GCA_910588755.1 uncultured Lachnospiraceae bacterium
TCCCCGAAGGGGTAAAATGTAAACCCCCATTTGAAATGGGGGTTGCTAACTTTGAAATATTGATATATTAAAATATATCAATAAAAGTGATTAATTTTAACAATTGCATTCTGCTTCAAATAATGTTACCATAAAGACATCAAATGAAGTAACACAAAACAAAAAGCAAAAAAGCTGTGAAAAGAAGTAGTAGCGATGCAGAACATTTCAGAGAGCTGCCGTTTGCTGTGAGGCAGTATGGGAAGTATGGTGAACTCGTCTTGGAGCTGTGTGTCTGAACCGACAGGATTTAATATCAGTAGGACACGACGGAGCGCTCACCGTTACAAGGGCAAGGCATGATTGTGTCGGTGAGGGTATGTTTTCGTATGGATATGCGATTTGGTACGAAAGCATAAAGTAGAGTGGTACCGCGAAGGAAAAGAAAAGTCTTTCGTCTCTGCAATAGGCAAGTTGTGGGGCGGGGGATTTTTTTGTTGGAAGGGTGATGGAGGGTGTGATGAAGAAATTTGACGAAGGGTATTCATTTTTGGTAAAGATGTATAATGAATACTATCCAGATTTTCTGGTGGACAAAATCAAGGCAGAGCTAGAAAGTGTAGTTGCCTTTTTGGAGACTGGCGTATCAGATCTTGATCAGATTCAGGAAAAGTTTGATGCGATGACAATGGCAATCAATGACTTGCAGGAGGAGTTTTGGGAAAATGGCAGTGAGATAGAGACGATAGAAAGAGAGATTATTGCGGCAGATGTGGATAAAATACTGCAGTGGTTTGACATTGATCTGGATGTGGAAGACGCCATTGGAGAACGGGACTGGTAATATGAATTGAAATCAAAAGGGAGGATACAAGACATGAAAAATGCAAGTAAGTATGAGAAAACATATTTTTTACCGCCGGTCTGTACATACGACTGGGTAAAGAAGGATGCGATCACGACACCACCGATCTGGTGTTCTGTTGACTTGAGGGACGGCAATCAGGCGCTGATTGAGCCTATGAGCCTGGACGAGAAGCTGCAGTTTTTTGAGATGCTTGTGGAGATCGGATTTAAAGAAATCGAGGTCGGTTTTCCGGCGGCATCAGAGACCGAGTATGAATTTATGCGCGCTTTGATAGAAAGAAACATGATACCTGACGATGTGACAGTACAGGTGCTCACGCAGGCGAGAGAGCACATTATCAAGAAGACCTTTGAGGCGGTCAAAGGAGCGCCGCATGCGGTGATCCATCTCTATAATTCAACGTCAGTGGCGCAGCGCGAACAGGTCTTTAAAAAGAGCAGGGAGGAGATCAAGAAGATCGCGACAGACGGTGCCAAGTTGCTGAAAAAGCTGGCATCGGAGACGGACGGGAACTTCTCGTTTGAGTACAGTCCGGAAAGCTTTCATGGCACGGAGGTGGACTATGCAGTCGAGGTATGCAACGCTGTGCTTGATATCTGGCAGCCGACAGCCGACAAAAAGGCGATCATTAATATACCGACAACTGTTGAGAATGCCATGCCGCATGTGTTTGCTACACAGGTAGAGTATATCCACAAAAACCTGAAATACAGGGATGCGGTGGTGCTCTCTGTCCACCCGCACAATGACCGCGGTTGCGGCGTGTGTGATGCGGAGCTCAGTGTTCTGGCAGGTGCAGACCGCGTGGAGGGGACATTGTTTGGAAATGGCGAGCGGACAGGGAATGTGGATCTTGTCACCGTGGCAATGAACATGTTTTCACACGGTGTAGATCCGAAGCTTGATTTTTCCAATATGTCTGAGATCAGGGAGAATTACGAGCTTTTCACACGCATGCGGGTGCACGAGAGACAGCCGTACTCGGGCGATCTGGTGTTTACAGCTTTCTCGGGTTCTCATCAGGATGCGATCGCAAAGGGAATGCAGTGGCGTGAGGAGAAAAATACCGATAAATGGACTGTGCCATACCTTCCGGTCGATCCCAAGGATGTGGGCAGGAATTATGATGCCGATGTGATCCGCATAAACAGCCAGTCGGGAAAGGGCGGCGTCAACTATATCCTGAAACAGAATTATGGCATTTCCCTGCCGTATGCTATGCGTGAGGAAGTCGGGTATCTCGTGAAGGATATCTCCGACCAGGAACACAAGGTGCTCTCGCCGCAGTGGGTATATGACATTTTCTGTGAAAATTATGTGGATAACACGCCGCTGTTTCAGATTAATGAATGTCATTTCAAGCAGATTGATGGGATTATGGCAGAGGCCGTGATCACATGCGGCGATAAGAAAACTGTTGTGGATGCCAATGGAAACGGGCGCCTCGATGCAGTGAGCAACACGATCAAGCAGTATTTTGGTATCAGTTACCAGCTGTCCGACTACGAGGAACACGCACTCACAAAGGGCTCATCGTCAAAGGCAATCGCCTATGTGAGTGTCACCTGTAACGGAGAGAAATTCTGGGGAGTAGGCATGGATGACGATATTATTAAGGCATCGATCCATGCGCTGTGTGTCAGCGTCAACAAGCTCCCGCAGATCCAGGAAAATGCAGCGTGCCAAGACGAGCGTATGATGGAGATTATGAACTATATCCAGGCCAATTACCAGGCGACGGCACTAAGCGATGTCGCGTTGCATTTCCATCTGTCAGAGCCATACCTTAGCAAATATATTCATGAGAAGTCGGGAAAGACATTTGGGGATATTCTGATAAACATACGTATGAAGAAAGCCAAAACACTGCTTCGAAATGGAAATATGACCGTCGAGAATGTGGCTATGGCGGTCGGCTATCCCAATGTAGAGCATTTCAACCGTATCTTCAAGAAAAAAATGGGTATGACGCCGATACAGTATAGAAAAGGCGGCAACAACCAGTAACAGGGTCAAATGAGAGAAGAAATCAGAAATATGCTGGCGCAGCATTCCGATGAGGAGTACAGGAAATTTTCGGCAGGACTGCTCCCTGGGGCAAAGCCCCTTATGGGGGTGAGACTGCCCAGGCTGCGCCAGATCGCAAAAAATATTGTAAATGACAGGGAAAACAAAAGAAAGTGGCAGGACGAGACTGCGGTGTATGATGGCGAATATGAAGACATTTACTTCGAGGAGACAATGCTTCGCGGTATGCTTATTGGCTATGGGACTGCAAAGAAGGACATTTCGTGTGAGGAGGGGCTTGCCTGCCTAAAGTCCTTTATTCCACACATCGATAACTGGTCTGTGTGTGATAGCTTCTGTAATTCTTTTACCTTTGCAAACAGGCATCGCGGGGAAGTGTGGACGTTTATACAACCTTATCTGTACTCGGATCAGGAATATGCGGTCAGGGTGGCGCTGATTTTGCTACTTGCGCAATTTCTGCGGTATGATACGGATAATAAGAAGATTGCAAGAAACAGAAAAGTTGTGATGTGTGATCTCAATAATAGTTTTCCAAATCAGGAGCTCTCTGTCTGGACAAGGGCGCGCTACCCGTATCTGGAACGGATACTTGCCGCATTGAACAGGCCGTATGGACAGGGATACTATGCGCAGATGGCAGCGGCATGGCTGATGGCGGAGACCTTTGTCTGTTTTCCGTATGAGAGCAGTCAGATGCTTACTGGTAATTGCGCTATGGACGTGTGGACCTACAACAAGGCGCTGCAAAAAATACGCGAGTCCCGAAACCCGGACCAGGCCGTCAAGGACTATATGAAAAAACTGAAAAAGTGGTGACAAACGCGCAATTTCGTGGTAAACTTTTTACTATACATATGAAAAATGCCCTCATCATGCACATGCCAATGCGTGGGGGAAATGCTGTATGCACAGCTGTACAATCGAAATTGGAGGCACCGCATGAGTGATTTTAAGGAAAGTCTGTATGAAAAGAAAAGTTTTATCTATCAAATTGGGGAGGAATACTATGCAATCGGCGCAAACACCTTTGCAAAGGTATCGGATTCCCCAGAGGTGGATAATGTGGAGCTGTTACAAAATGCCCTGAGAAAAGGAAATGACAGACAGATTGCAAAGTACCTTGAAAAAATTATGCGCAGTGCCAATTTTTACCGCGTGGATTCGAGGGAGCACTATAAGCTGCAGGACAAGCTTTTTAAGTTTATAGGACGCCTTGAGGTGGAAGATGAAGCGGCCTACAGGTCTTTTCAGGCGCAGGTGTTCCAGTTTGATGAGCTGTGTGCGAAATACCAGCGGTAGGTTGAGCGTCCATTTTTCATTTTTGTTTTTAATTTCCACTCAATTTTTGGTTTCAATTTCATTTCTGTTGTAGACAAATCAAAATAATTGTGTTATGATAACAGACGTGATGAAGATCATATCCAGCACCCGTAGTCTAATGGATAGAACGAAGGCCTCCGACGCCTTTAATGCAGGTTCGATTCCTGTCGGGTGCATTTCCAGAAATGGGTTTGACAGTGTTTGACAATAATGGATAGGAGTAGAGATGGATAACAGAAAAAAAAAGAAAAACAAACAGAACCCAAATAGAAATACGAACGCAAAAATCGAAGTGCAGAAGACTGAAGAGGAAAAGGCAGACCATGCCAAAGCTGCCCAGAAGAATGTAGCAGCAAATACAGAAAGCAGAAAGGCAGATACACCAAAGTCCGCAACACTGCAGAAAAAGGAAGAGACCGCTACCCAGGGCATGACGGAGCCAGACGACATCAAAAGCAGTGAAAATAGGAAAGAGAGCAGACAAAAAGAGACTAGGGATAAAGAATATAGAGATAAAGAGATTAAAGATAAAGAAATTAAAGGTAAAGAGATAAAAGATAAAGAGGATAACACGAAAAAAGAAAACAGTCAAAAGCAAATAAGCAAAATAGATCAGGCCGTAAAAGAGAATAATAAAGAAAGTATAAAAAAGGATGAACCCAAAACGAAAAACCCCGTTAAGGACCTTTCATCCGGGCATATGAAGGGAACTGCAATGAACGCCGCAAAGATTTTATTACCTGTTGCGGCGTGTGCGATTATCATAGCTGTGATAATATCGTACATAGGTTCCAAGAAGAGCCAGACAGTGGACAATCCGTCCATCAATATGACAGACAGCCCAAGTACGGCCAGCATGGCTACACTGAGCGACGAGCCGTTAGCGGAGAATGCCCACACCAATGTCAACGAGTTGATGCAGTCTTTCTGCAGCGCTATGGCAGATGGTGACATGGATACGGTAAAGACAATTAAGGACTACAATACGGACAAGGAAATTATTACATACAAGGAAAAGAGCGCGTTTATAGAGCGTTACGATAATATCAACTGCTATACAAAGCCGGGGATAGAGGAGAATAGCTATTTTGTATATGTGACATATGATGTCAAGTTCAAGGATATTGAGACAAAGGCACCTGGCCTGAATGCTTTTTATGTCTACACGTCAGAGGATGGAGAACTGAAAATTGACGGGGATACAGAGGAGAACATTAAGGCCGCATTCAAGCTTGTCACCAGCCAGGATGATGTAGTGGACCTGTACAACAGGATCAATGTCAGCTATAATGAAGCGACTGCGTCAGACGAAGCACTCAATCAGTTTATGGAGGAGCTTCCGTCAACAATTAGAACGTCAGTCGGTGTAGCGCTGGCACAGCTTGAGACACAAGGCGAAAACGGGGAAGCGGCGCAGCCGCAGACCGAGGCTTCCTCTGCGGAGACTGGCGAGGCACAATCGACTGAAGTGTCAGGCGGAAACGAGGAGCCGCTTCAGAATCAGGTTGTGAATGAGATTGTAAGGACGACAGACACTGTCAATGTGCGTTCCTCTGACAGTGAGGAGGCGGACAAGATTGGCAAGGCTCAGGCAGGAACAGAGCTAAAGCGCGTTGAGGACAGGATCAATGGTTGGAGTAAAGTCATTTTTGAGGATAAGGAAGCCTATATCAAAAGTGATTATCTTGAGGTTGTGGCAACTGAAGTGACAACAGAACCAACGGGAACAGTCATGGCTACGACAAATGTAAATGTCAGGAGCCAGGCAAGCCAGGAGTCAGAGAGGATCGGTTCTGCACAGGCAGGAACCTCCTATAATCTTCTCGAGGACCAGGGCGAGTGGTATAAGATTGATTACAACGGAAAAACAGGTTTTGTCAAGGCAGAATTTTTTGTAAATAATTGATTGTATGACTTGAAAACAGGTACACAAATCGTCTATAATAAAATAGTGAAATCAATGCAAACCCATGTAGCTTCATGCTGCATGGGCTTTCATTTATATGGTTTATATAGTTCCTCAAACAGAACTGTGGCGAAAGGTATGGGATGATGTATGTTTAAACAAAAGCGTATCGGTATCATGGGAACCGGGAAAATGGCAGGTGTCATGGCAAACACAGTCAAGAAGATGAAAAATGTGAAGTGTCATGGTGTGGCGTCGAGAAAGGAAGAAAAAGCACAGGCGTTTGCAAATGAGTTTGGGATTAAGGTGGCATATATCTCTTATGAGGAGATGCTGCTCGATGATAAGCTTGATCTGATCTATATTGCAACACCCCATTCTGAACATTATGCCAACATGAAGCTTTGCATAGAGAATGGCAAAAATGTGCTGTGTGAAAAGGCTTTTACGGCAAACGCAAAGCAGGCTGAGGAAATCTTGGCGCTGGCAAAGGAGAAGGGTGTGTTTGTGGCGGAAGCCATGTGGGTACGGTATATGCCAATGCTGACAATAATTAAAGGGATTTTGAATTCAGGAATCATCGGGGAGCCAACGATGCTGACAGCCAATCTCGGATATCTGGTTTCAGATAAGAAGCGTATGACTGATCCAGCACTGGCTGGCGGGGCACTGCTGGATTTGGGTGTATATACGTTAAATTTTGCGGCTATGATGTTTGGCAAAGATATAGAGAGAATAGATTCTTCCTGTGTTCTTGCATCTTCTGGAGTAGATGCAGCAGAGAGTATTACGATTACATACAAAGATGGACGTATGGCCGTGCTGAATTGTACCATGAACGGGATGAGTGACAGGAGGGGCGTGATCTATGGTCCCAAGGGATTTATCACGGTTGAGAATATTAATAATTTTGACTCTGTGACAGTGTATGATTCGAATTATAAGCCAGTGAAAGCAGTGAAAGCACCCAAACAGATAACCGGTTACGAGTACGAGGTGTACGCCTGCATGGAGGCGATCGAGAAGGGTGAGAAAGAGTGCTGGGAGATGCCACAGGAAGAAACACTTCGTATCATGCGGCAGATGGATGGGTTGCGCGCGCAGTGGGGCATTGTCTATCCTTTTGAACAGGAAGCGGAGATGGAAAAAGAAAATGTGGAGGTTCTGATAGGCGAGGTGGAAGAAACAGTTCCTGAAGACACAGATGTAGAGGCATAAGCTGCTAAAATATGGCAATACTATAGCTATCAAATAGATTTCATTCAGAGGGAGATAGCTATGAAAAAGGATGATCAGGAAATATTGAGGGCCGTTCAGAAAAACACAGGAATGGCAATACAGGCGATTGATACCATCTCGGAAAAGGTGCATGACGAGGAGCTGCGGCAGGAGCTTTCTAGGGAAAAGCTTTTGTATTCTGTGATACAGAATAAAGCGACTGACCGACTGCAGAGTGAGCGGGCTGAAGGGTATCATGGCAGCACTATGCAGGATCTGATGTTAAGAGGAGGTATTCAGATGAATACACTCACAAACTGCAGTACCAGCAAAATTGCAGAGTTGATGATTCAGGGCAGCAGCAGAGGAATTACCAATATGTGGCGGTCCATGAACCATCATCAAAATTCAGGAAACACTTCAATGGAGGTGGCTAGGGAGCTGGTAGATTTTGAGGAAAAGGCGATTGGCAGGCTGAAAAATTTTTTATAATATCATTTTATGGATAAAGAGGGCAATTTCGTATGACCAGATTAAACAAATATCTTGCAGCGTGTGGTGTATGCTCAAGACGTGGGGCGGATCAGCTGATTGACCAGGGCCAGGTGACAGTAAATGGTCAAAAGGCTGTGAGTGGAATGCGGGTGGATAGCCAGGACCGTGTCGAGGTGAATGGCAGAATTGTGAAGCCTGTCCCGGCAAATGTTGTTCTGGCATATCATAAGCCTGTTGGTGTCACTTGCACAGAGAAGGACAAACATGCTAAGAAAACGATTGTGGAGGCTGTGAAATACCCTGTAAGGCTTACTTATGCGGGACGCCTTGACAGGGACTCTGATGGGCTGCTGATCCTTACAAACGACGGGGAGCTGATACAGCGTATGATGCGTGGGGAAAACCGCCATGAAAAGGAGTACATTGTCAGGGTAGACAGGGAATGTACGGATGAATTTCTGGTGAAAATGTCGCAGGGTGTCTATTTAAAGGAGCTGCATCAGACAACGCGCCCCTGTGTTACGGAGCGGGTTGGCAGATATACATTTCGCATCGTACTGACTCAGGGGCTCAATAGACAGATCAGGCGGATGTGTCAGTGTTTTGGATATCAGGTAAAGTCTCTGACACGGATCCGGGTAATGAATATTGAGCTTGCAGGGTTAAAAAGCGGAACATACCGGGAAATATGCGGCGAGGAGCTCTTGACACTCTATCGTCTGTGTGGTATGCAGGCGCGCTGCACAAACCCTGCGAAAACGATAATAAGCAATGGAGGAGAATATGGCAGTAAACAATGAAAAATTACATAAAATGAAGGCGCTTGTGGAGAAGCTTAGGGAAGCTTCCAGGGCGTATTATGCGCAGGATAAGGAAATCATGAGCAATTATGAATACGACAAATTATACGATGAACTGCAGGCACTTGAGCAGGAGACGGGCATGGTCCTGACAGGAAGTCCTACAGTCAGTGTCGGCTATGAGGCGGTTGACGAGCTTCCCAAGGAAGCACACGAAAGCCCGATGCTTTCCCTTGACAAGACCAAGGAACGGGAGGCGCTTAGGGACTGGCTTGAAGATAAGGAAGGACTGCTTAGCTGGAAACTGGACGGACTCACGATCGTATTGACTTATCAAAACGGAGAGCTCACAAAGGCCGTCACCCGCGGAAATGGGGAGGTTGGCGAGGTAATTACAAACAATGCAAAAGTATTTAAGAATATTCCTCTGCGCATCAGATATCAAGGAGAGCTGATACTCCGAGGTGAGGCGGTCATTACGTATCAGGATTTTGAGGAGATCAACAGTCATATAGAGGATGCAGATGCCAAGTACAAAAATCCACGGAACCTTTGTTCAGGCTCTGTTAGACAGCTCAACAACCAGATTACAGCGGAGCGGAATGTGCGGTTTTATGCGTTTTCCCTGGTGAAGGCGGACGGTATTGGCTTTGAAAATTCAAGGGAAAAGCAGTTTGATTTTTTACAGGAGCAGGGATTTGATGTCGTTCAATATCAGAGAGTTGATGCGGGAAATATTGTCGATGCGGTGGCGGATTATGAGACACGTATTCAGACTTATGATGTCCCTTCGGACGGGCTTGTTCTGATTTATGATGACATTGAATACGGTAGATCATTAGGACGCACGGCGAAATTTCCGCGGGATTCCATCGCGTTTAAGTGGGCGGACGAGATCCGGGAGACAACGTTAAAAGAGATTGAATGGAGTGCAAGTCGCACTGGGCTGATAAATCCTGTCGCAATCTTTGAACCTGTAGAGTTGGAAGGGACCACGGTGAGCAGGGCATCTGTCCATAACATTAGTATCCTGAAGGGTTTAAAGCTTGGGATCGGGGACAGGATCACGGTATATAAGGCAAATATGATCATCCCGCAGATCGCGGAGAACCTTACATGCAGTGACAGCCTAGAGATACCGGATACCTGCCCCGTCTGCGGCGGTAAGACAGAGCTGCGTGCAGTTAACGAGGTGCAGTCGCTTTATTGTACCAATCCGGACTGTGATGCCAAGAAGATCAAGTCCTTTACCCTGTTTGTCAGCCGCGATGCCATGAATATCGACGGATTATCAGAAGCTACGTTGGAAAAATTTATTGGAAAGGGATTTCTCCATCAATATCAAGACCTTTTTCATCTCGATAGATACAGGTCTGAGATCGTGGAGATGGAGGGCTTTGGGGAGCGTTCTTACAAAAAGCTCACAGATGGGATTGAGAAGGCAAGGGACGTGGAGCTGCCCAAGTTGATATACAGTCTTGGCATAGCCAATATTGGGCTTGCCAATGCAAAAGTGATCTGCAAGTATTATAAATATGACATTGACGCGATGCGTCATGCGACAGTGGAGGAGCTTGGGGAGATTGACGGAATCGGGGAAGTGATCGCCAAAGCCTTTGTGGATTATTTTACTGACGAGAAGAACAATATCGTCTTTGATAACCTTTTAAAAGAAGTCCATATTATCAGGGAAGAAATCGATGAGGCCAGCCAGACTCTTGACGGAAAGACATTTGTCGTGACAGGAAGCCTGAATCATTTTGGGACCAGGAATGAGTTAAAGGATTTGATTGAGAAGAAGGGCGGCAAAGTAGCGGGAAGTGTGTCCGCGAAGACAGTCTGTCTAATCAACAATGACGCCGCTTCAAATTCATCGAAGAATAAGAAGGCGAAAGAGCTTAACGTCCCGATTCTCACAGAAGAACAATTCATGAAAGAATATCTGGAAATGGAGCCATAAAAATAAAATAGATAGGAGTGCAGAAAAATGCCTATAAAAGTACAGAGTGACTTGCCAGCAAAAGAGATACTGGAGAATGAAAATATATTTGTGATGGACGAGAACCGTGCGATGCACCAGGATATCAGACCATTGCAGGTCTGTATCCTGAACCTGATGCCAGTGAAGCAGGACACAGAGCTGCAGCTTCTGCGCGCATTGTCTAACACACCGCTACAGGTTGATGTCACGTTTTTGATGGTGAAAAGCCATGTATCGCTCAATACGTCAGCAAATCACCTGAACCGTTTTTATACTACATTTGAACAGATCCAGAATAAACGCTTTGACGGCCTGATCATCACCGGCGCGCCAGTTGAGGATATTGCCTTTGAGGAGGTCGATTACTGGCAGGAGGTGTGCACTGTCATGGACTGGGCAGAGGAGCATGTGACTTCTACGCTCCATATATGCTGGGGAGCCCAGGCGGGATTTTATCATTATTACGGGATTCAGAAACGCATGCTTTCCGAGAAGCTTTTTGGGATATATTCCCACAAAGTACAGAATAGGAAGGTTCCGCTGGTACGCGGCTTTGACGATTATTTTCTCGCACCGCACAGCCGCCATACAGAGACACCAGCAGTCGCAATCCACAACTGCGATAATATTACGGTGCTTGCAGAGTCTGATGAGGCAGGTGTTTTTCTCGCATATGCGGAAAACGGCAAGAAAGTGTTCGTAAACGGACATCCTGAGTACGACAGATACACGCTGGACACAGAGTATAAGCGGGATCTGGGAAAAGGATTACCAATACATATTCCAAGAAATTATTATCCAGATGACGATTCCTCACAGAAGCCAAATCTGCAATGGCGGGCGCACAGTAACAATCTATACACGAATTGGCTAAATTATTATGTGTATCAGGCGACGCCGTATGAGTGGTAGGGAAGAGATGGATCTATGTCAATACTTTGGACAAAAAAAGTCGAAAGATTATGCTGCTTTTTT
>CAJUQZ010000139.1:0-3834 GCA_910588755.1 uncultured Lachnospiraceae bacterium
TCTGGTGACGGGGAGAAAATACTCGAAACTGTTGGCTCGGATACCATTCCGTGTAAACACGGTTCAGTGTGAATGACATGATTGCCAGTGTATTTGCATAGATTGTGTTCTCAGGCCAGGTCGCGTAGATTTCGGACGACACGACGTTCTTGATGTAGTCCGTGTAGCGCACATAATAGTTGGGGGCGGAGGAGTCCTGTGGAACGCCGTCGTGTACGATGACATACTCCGGAATCACGACACGGCTTAGGACGATCTCGCCGCTTTCATTGGTGGGTTTGATCTCCGCTTCGGGTATCTTGGGCGGGTATTCCCCGTAAAGCGTATGATCAGGTATCACGATGTCGTCCTCGGTCTCACCTGGTGGCTCGACTTCGACTGGATTCATGACGACCGGTTGTACGGCGGTGACATCAGGAAGGATCTCCGTGCCTGAGATATAGACAGGTTCATAACCTGGTGCAGTCACAGAGAGATTGTATTCCGAGTAGGGCTGTACGTCGCTGATCTCGGTACTGTAGGACAAATTCGGCGCTGGCAGTGAGATGATGGAGGTCTGCCCGGAGTCATCGGTGGTGAGCGTCTGTACGACATTGTCGGGATCGCCGGTGTAGGATATTGTGATAGTGGCGTTATTTACAGGGATAAAGCCCAGCGATGAGGTGACGCTGATGGTTAAGTCCCCAGAGTAAGCCGGGGTTTCGGCTTTGATAAGAGTTGACATAAAAATCCCCTGCATATGTTTTTTATACTATATGCAGGGGATTTGATTGTGTTACAGGCGTTATTTTCACTCACTGTTTTCTCATGCCAGCGCGCTTTCTAAGGGTGGGATCAAGGATTTTTTTCCGGATGCGTAGGCTCTCTGGTGTGACCTCGAGCAGCTCGTCCGTATCAATAAAGTCAAGCGCCTGCTCCAGGCTTAATATTCTTGGGGGTGTCAGACGCAGCGCCTCGTCAGCACTTGATGAACGTGTGTTTGTGAGTTGTTTCTTTTTACACACATTGAGTTCAATATCCTCGCCCTTTCCGTTCTGGCCTACAACCATGCCAGAGTACACCTTCTCACCGGGCCCGATGAATAGGGTGCCACGCTCCTGCGCATTGAACAGGCCATAGGTGATGGCCTCGCCCGCCTCAAATGCAATCAGGGAGCCCTGTTTGCGGTACTGGATATCGCCCTTGTAAGGGCCGTAGCCGTCAAAGATTGTGTTCAGTATGCCATTTCCCTTGGTGTCCGTCATAAATTCGCCGCGGTATCCGATCAGTCCGCGCGATGGGATGGAGAACTCCAGACGGGCATAGCCGCCGCTGGCCTTGCCCATGTTCTGCAGTTCGCCCTTGCGCTGGCTAAGCTTCTCGATGACGGTGCCGGAAAATTCTTCGGGAACGTCCACGTAGGCAAGTTCCATCGGTTCTAGCCGCTTTCCGTTTTCGTCCGTCTTATACAGGACCTCCGCTTTGCTGACAGCAAACTCAAAGCCTTCGCGGCGCATGTTTTCGATTAATACCGAGAGGTGCAGCTCGCCGCGCCCTGACACCTTGAAGGAATCCGGGCTGTCGGTCTCCTCGACCCGCAGTGACACGTCTGTGTTGAGCTCACGGAATAGTCTGTCGCGGATGTGGCGGCTGGTCACATATTTTCCCTCCTGTCCGGCGAGCGGTGAATCGTTTTCGATAAACTGCATAGCGATCGTGGGCTCGCTGATTTTCTGGAAGGGGATCGGAACCACACGGTCAACCGCGCAGAGCGTGTCGCCAATATGGATGTCCGAGATGCCGGAGATGGCGACAATCGAGCCGATTTTAGCCTCCTTGACCTCGACTTTGTTCAGCCCGTCAAACTCATAAAGCTTGCTGACCTTTACCTTTTTCTGCTTGTCCGGTTCGTGATGGTTGCAGATGATGACCTCCTGGTTGACGGCGATAGTGCCGTTGTCCACCTTGCCAACACCGATACGCCCCACATATTCATTGTAGTCGATGGTGCTTATAAGCACCTGCGTGCCCGCTTCGGGATCGCCCTCCGGTGCGGGGATATAGTCTAAGATCGTCTCAAACAGCGGTGTCATGTCCACGCCATTTCCGTCCTCGTCTAGCGATGCGACGCCTGTTTTGGCAGAGGCGTACACAAAGGGACAGTCAAGCTGGGAGTCGTCCGCGTCGAGCTCTAAGAAAAGCTCGAGCACCTCCTCGACAACCTCGGCAGGACGCGCCTCTGGGCGGTCGATCTTGTTGATGCAGACGATGACAGGGAGTTTTAGCTCCAGCGCCTTTCTGAGTACGAATTTTGTCTGCGGCATGGCGCCCTCGAATGCGTCAACTACCAGTATCACACCGTTTACCATCTTGAGCACGCGCTCGACCTCGCCGCCAAAATCGGCGTGTCCAGGTGTATCAATGATGTTAATTTTCGTATTTTTATACATAACAGCTGTATTTTTTGAAAGTATCGTGATGCCGCGTTCGCGCTCAATGTCGTTGGAATCCATGACACGCTCGGCAACCTCCTGGTTTTCGCGGAACACGCCGCTTTGTTTTAACAGTTCGTCCACCAGCGTCGTCTTGCCGTGGTCAACATGGGCAATAATAGCTACGTTTCTGACATCTTCTCTTCTCTGTATCATATCAATAAATCCTCCATAATATATGCGCCCTCAAACACGCCAAAATAGTATAGCACTTGTGTGTATATTTTGCAATGTCAAAAATTTTTCTACGGCATTTCCCATAATACAACCCAATTGGATAATGATATCTGGCACATGGTGTCGAAATGTGTCAAAATGTGGCAGATAAGCGCGTTTCCTGCGATATTTCATGCTTTATTTACCGTATAAAGTAGCATATGATTGAACTACAAGAACGAAGGGAGAATGAAAAAAATGCAAGAAACATTAAAGACAAAAAACGGGTATCATGAGCAGGTGATCGAAAACAATCAGGTGACAGTTATGGGAGAAATCGTAAGTGAGTTCTCATTCAGCCATGAAATCTTTGGCGAGGGCTTTTATATGGTTGACATTCAGGTGGCGCGGTTGTCCGAGTCCACGGATATCATACCAGTGATGATTTCAGAGAGGCTGCTCGATGTAAGCGGGGACTACTGCGGCATGATGGTGGTGGTAAACGGCCAGTTCCGCTCCTACAACAGACATGAGGAGCACAAGAATAAACTGGTTCTCTCTGTATTTGCAAGGGAGATTGAATTTGTGGAGGAAATCAGTGAGAATATCAAGACCAATCAGATCTTCCTTGACGGCTTTGTGTGCAAGGAACCTGTATATAGAAAGACGCCTCTTGGGAGGGAGATTGCGGACCTTTTGCTGGCCGTGAACCGTCCGTATGGCAAGTCGGATTATATCCCGTGTATCTGCTGGGGCAGAAACGCCCGCTATGCCTCCAATTTCGAGGTGGGGGAGCGCTGTTTGGTGTGGGGGCGCATCCAGTCACGTGAGTATATGAAGAAGCTTTCGGAGGATGAACTAGAGAAGCGGATTGCCTATGAAGTCTCTGTCAGCAAGCTCGAGCTGCCAGATGAGGAGGAGGAATAGTAAAAACAAAGTTGCAAAATCCCATGTGGTATGCTATCATGTTCGATGTGATAACTGGCGCCAGAGGCGGTATCCGGATTGTCGCGGTGATTGTTCATAACGGCCGGGAAGAGGCTGTTATAGGGAAAGGGCATAAGGTATCAATCTATGGAAAAAGGATTCGTACAGGTATACAGTGGGGAAGGGCATGGTAAATCCGCCGCAGCGCTTGGAAGGGCGATCCAGGTGGCCAGCACAGGCAGGGACGTGGTAGTCATCAACTTCCTGAAAGGCTGCCAGA
>CAJUQZ010000139.1:3905-11558 GCA_910588755.1 uncultured Lachnospiraceae bacterium
CGCAAACAGGATGAGATCTGCAATATCAAAAACGGTCTTAATTTTGCAAAAAAAGTTTTGACGACTGGTGAATGCGGCCTGTTGATCTTAGACGAAGTGCTTGGGCTGATCGACAATGGCATCATCACGACCGCTGATCTGGGACATATCCTAGAGGCACGGTCCGAGGATATGGACATTATCCTGACAGGGAGACGGCTTAGTGATGATGTGTGTCAGCTGGCTGATGAGATCTATAGGATTGAGGCAGTGAACTATAAGATTTATTAGGTTTATGTCAGGATTATGATAGGAAATCCGAAAAGATATCGTGCATTTATGCCGTATTTTTTCGGGTTTTTTATGTAAAAAATTTTCGCAGTTTATTGACAGTTTCTGCGCCGCGCTATATAATAAAGAAACGAAAAGAAATACAGCAGATAGAGGTTGCGTTTTTTAAGAGTACCTTTTAGGAGGTGTCAGGCACTGATGAGGAAAGGGGAAAGGAAAGGACGCCGAAAGCGGGAGCTGCCTGAAGGTTCCTGTCTTGGGCATATAGTGAAGAACTGTATGACTGTCATCAGAAGATGGAGAGCTATCGTATTACCAGAGCCTGTATATCTGGCGAATGGTATTTTCAAGTATGGGACGCCGGTCATCTAAGATGAGATGCTCGGTTTTTTTCATATCAGGCAGTGATATTAGGAGTCATAATAAAAGGAGGATTATACCTATGGCAATTTTTACAGGGGCAGGTGTGGCGATTGTCACGCCGATGAAACCAGACGGGGCAGTAAATTATGAGGCGTTTGCAAGGCTGATTGAGTTCCAGATCGCAAACGGTACGGATGCGATCATCGTGTGCGGGACGACAGGTGAGGCTTCGACGCTCACACACGAGGAACACTTAGAGTGTATTCGTTTCTGTGTGAACACAGTCAACAGGAGAATACCTGTTATCGCGGGAACCGGCTCAAACTGCACCCAGACCGCAATCTATCTCTCACAGGAGGCGGAGAATGCCGGAGCGGACGGACTGCTCGTGGTCACGCCTTACTATAACAAGGCGACCCAGAAGGGATTGAAGGAGCACTTTAAACTGATTGCGCAGGCGGTTCATATCCCGATGATTCTATATAATATTCCAGGGCGGACCGGCGGTGTGAATATTCTGCCAGAGACCATCGTCTCATTGTGTGAGGAGGAGCCAAACATTGTGGGCGTGAAGGATGCGACGGATAACTTTATCCAGTATGCGAAGCTGATGGCGCTTGCGAAGGGAAAAGTGGATGTCTATTCTGGAAATGACAATCAGATCGTGCCGTTTTTGTCATTAGGGGCAAAGGGCGTCATCTCTGTCCTGTCTAATATCGCGCCACGGCAGACACATGATATCTGTGCAAAATATTTTGCAGGCGAAGTCGGGGAGAGCGCAAAACTGCAGCTTGAGGCGATTGAGTTGATCACAGCCCTGTTTAGCGAGGTGAATCCGATACCGGTCAAGAAGGCGATGAATATAATGGGACTAGAAGCAGGAACCCTAAGACGCCCCCTGACGGAGATGGAGGATGCAAATGCTGCAAAACTTGAGGCTGCGATGAAGCGTTATGGATTGTTGGGTTGACAGGATTTGGATACGGATGACAAGATGAAAGGATTTAGAGAGAATGACAAAGGTAATAATGCATGGCTGTAACGGAAAAATGGGACAGATGATCACGGGAATCATCGCACAGGATCCGGATATAGAGATTGTGGCAGGTGTGGACACCTCGGACCATATCAGGAATACATACCCTGTGTTTTCCCATATTGCAGCGTGCGATATCGCGGCGGATGTAGTGATTGATTTCTGTGTGGCGCAGGCGGTTGACGGGCTTCTTGACTACTGTGTGGAGAAGCAGGTTCCGTGTGTGCTGTGTACGACTGGTCTTTCAGAGACACAGCTTACACATGTCGAGGAGGCGTCTAGAAAAGTTGCAGTGCTCAAGTCGGCCAATATGTCGCTTGGCATCAATATGCTGCTCAAGTTGTTGCAGGAGGCGGCTCAGATCCTTGCGCCCGCCGGGTTTGATATTGAGATCGTGGAGAAACATCACAACCAGAAGGTTGATGCGCCAAGCGGCACAGCGCTGGCACTCGCTGACAGCATCAATGAAGCGTTTGACAACAGTTACGAGTATGTCTATGACAGAAGCCAGGTGCGGGCAAAGCGCAGTGACAGGGAAATTGGTATCAGCGCAGTGCGGGGCGGGACGATCGTGGGCGATCACGACGTCATCTTTGCGGGTGAGGACGAGGTGATTACGTTTTCACACAGAGCTTATTCCAAGGCGCTCTTTGGAAAGGGTGCGGTGCAGGCGGCGAAGTTCTTAAAGGGAAAGCCAGCTGGCAGGTATGACATGAAGGATGTTGTATGATAACGGGTGTTATTGCGGAGGAATAGATGGAATTTCGACCATGTATTGATATACATAACGGGCAGGTCAAGCAGATTGTCGGAAGCTCCCTTGAGGATCATGATGACTTTGCCCGGGAGAACTTTGTGGCGTCCAGGGATGCGGAGTATTACGCGCGGTTCTACCGGGACAATGGAATCAAGGGGGGACACATAATACTTCTCAATCCTGCGTCTAGCCCGTATTATGAGGCAACCAGAAAACAGGCAGTGCGCGCGCTGGCCGCGTATCCCGGCGGACTCCAGCTTGGTGGGGGCGTCAATGCGGACAATGCGGCGTCATATCTTGAAGCAGGGGCCTCCCATGTGATTGTGACCTCCTATGTGTTTCAGGATGGCCGTATCAATATGGAACATCTGGAAAAAATCTGTCATGAGGTGGGAAGGGAACACCTGGTGCTGGACTTAAGCTGTAGGATGAAAAACGGCCGTTATTATATTGTGACGGACCGCTGGCAGCGTTTTACGGAGGAAAAGCTTGACACAGATCTTCTTGACATGCTGATGGGTTACTGTGACGAATTTCTGATTCATGCGGTAGATGTCGAGGGCAAAAGCCAGGGAATCGAGAAGCAGCTTGTCAGACAGCTTGGCGTGTGGTGCAGCAGCCCGGGAAAGATTGCGGTCACATATGCGGGCGGCGTGCACAGCTATGAGGACATCGGGCTTATCAGACAGCTTGGCGGTGACAGAATCCATGTGACAATCGGGAGTGCACTGGATCTGTTTGGCGGGGCGCTTTCCTTTGAGGAGGTTCTTTGCAGAATAATAAACTAAATTTTTCCTCGCGTGCCCGTGTGTAATGTGTAATAAGAAAAGCTTCGTGATATCTGTCACGAAGCTTTTGTCAGTGTCCTGCAAGCTGGCTACATTTATGGCCTGTGGTCTTGTACGGCTTTTGAAATCCAGTATTTGTATCTGGGAAAGGGCTGTTTTTTTAGATATAATATGATAAAATAATGAAAAACAACTTCAATACGGATAGACAAGGAGGTGTCCACAATGCAAAACGGTGATGAGACAGAAAGGATTCATTACAGTGTGCAGATTGTGCCAGACCAGGCTGCGGGTACAGGCAGATATTTTTCGGTGAGTTTAAAGGTTTTTCTGATTTTTCTTACTGCGGCGGCGTTTCTGGTGATCGCAGCGCTGCTGGGCTGTTTTATTCTGGCGGGGGAACTTAGCCATGCAGACAGGGATGTGGAGACATATAAGAACCGCGCAGAGGAGCTTGAAAGGCAGAACGGGGAGCTTTTAACCACACAGCGGGAGGTTATGAGGGAGAATGAGGAGCTGCAGGAGAAGGTTGAGATTCTAAGCGATACCATAAACGGCAAGGTACAGCAGGAACGGGAGGCTGCGCTTGCACAGGCGTGCATTCCCACAGGCTATCCGCTGCAGGGGAAAGCCTCCTACAGTGAGAGTGAGACGAAGCTGGACGGGAATCCCATCGCATACTTTCAGGCATCGCGCGGGACAAGCGTGGTTGCTACGGCAAATGGGACAGTCTCCTCGGTTGTCAGCGATGGGGCAGCGGGGTATATTGTGATGGTTGATCACGGCAACGGTTATGTTTCTGTATACCGAAACAGCGCCCGCCCAAAGGTTGAGGAGGGGGACGCGGTCACGAATACAACAGAGCTCTTTGATATAGAGACGGGAAATGAGGTACTAGGATACCAGATTATACAAAATGAGTGCTATATTGATCCGCTAAGTCTTATGGAAACGTACGGTTAATGTTTCTTTTGCGGGCTGTGCCTACTTGGTGTTGTCAGAGTCTAGCTTGCTGGCAAGCCGCCCGAAAATCAGTTCATATCCATCACTGCCATAATTTAAGGAGCGGTTGACTCGGCTTATGGTTGCGGTTGATGCGCCTGTTTTTTCCGCGATTTCGAGATATGTTTTGTGGTCGCGCAGCATGGTGGCAACCTCAAAGCGCTGGGAGAGGGAGAGCAGTTCATTGACAGTGCACAGGTCTTCTAGAAAATTGTAGCCTTCCTCCCTGGTTTCGAGACAGAGCAGTGCATCGATCAGGTGGTCAACTGCGTCCGTTTTAATTTTTTTATTCATGGTTTGATTCTACCTCCCATTGAGACGGATAATACAAAACTTTAACGCTGTAAAGTTTTACAGTTTCAAATATTCTAACACATTTAAGAAGTACTGTAAAGTATCTAATCTGCCTAAAAAATGGTCAATGGTCTTGATAAGTAGTTTTGAATACTATATAATGGAACTGCAGGGGAAGAACCTGTAGTCCGATTCTATCTGATATATAATGAAAGGCATGGTAATGCATATGCATATAGACACGAAAGATTTATTGAACAGCATCATGGAGAGCTTTGACAGGATCACCTATGTGAAATCCTCGGACATTCCAAACATTGACCTGTACATGGATCAGGTCACGACTTTTATGGATAAGAATTTTAGAAAGATCGCGCGTTATCCCAGCGATGACAAGATCATGACAAAGACCATGATCAACAATTATGCGAAAAATGATCTGCTTCCGCCCCCGTTTAAGAAGAAATATTCAAGGGAGCATATCTTGGTTCTGATCTTTATATATTATTACAAAGGAATCCTGTCAATCAGTGATATTCAGACACTGTTAGGTCCAATCACTGAAAAATTTTTTCATAAAGATGAGGCGTTTGATATCCAGTCCATCTACGAGGAGGTTTTTCAGGTCGGGTATGACCAGATCGAGGAACTCAAGAAACATGTCATGGCTGAGTACGAATGTGCGATGGGAACCTTTGAGGAGGCCCCAGAGGACAGTAGGGAATTTTTGAAGCTGTTCTCATTTATCTGTTTTTTGAGCTTTGATGTATATATGAAAAAACAGTTGATCGAAAAGCTGATCGACGAGATTAAGGAGGGCGGCTTCCGAAAGGTAGATATAAAACAGGAGGAAAGCAAAAAAGAATAAATAACATATGAAATTATACGTATATGACACACAGAACTTGAAATTGTCTGACAATAGTTTTATAATAATAAGGACGCACAGAGAAATTTCATGAAAGGGGGGATTCGATGAGAATATCAGCGATTGAGGGATTCTCAGGATTTGGCAGTTACAGGATTTCTTCAGTACACGGCAATCCCTACAGTCTGAATGCCGTGCAGCGGATTGGACAAAATAACGGACGTTCTGGCAAGCCGCTTGTGATTGCTTCCGAGGAGAAGGAAGAGCTGTATGTCAAGGATTATGGTGAGCTGGATGCGCCTACGAGCACGGCAAGCGGGGGTTTTGCCGAGATGCTTGGCATACAGGAGCGGATGTTTGGCCAGAAGAGCGAGGGCAGGCCGCAGACAGACTATGCGTCCTACCTGAACGATACCATCGGAAGGATGGGATTGCAAAACCGTCTGCGCGACCAGCTTAGCGGAGTGGGATTTACTCCATTTTTATAAAAAAATCCTTAAAAACACCTGTAGAGGGTGTTTTTTTGTTGCAAAATATGGAAAAATAGTGTATTATGTCTAAATCGTGTAAAAAAGGGGGAATTTTAGTGAGGAGATATTCCGGAGTTTCCGATGTGCGGAGAGGTGTAAGGAAATTAGCAAAAAGAATCGCTGCGTTTTGTTTGGCTGTGTGTCTTTGCCTGGGGGTGATTCCAGGGGGTGCTGTACTGGCGGCAGAGTCTGATAAGGGAGAACATCCGTATCTGATTATGGTCAACCGTGCGGCAAACTGCGTGACAGTCTACGAAAAGGATGCAGGCGGCGAATGGACGGTGCCTGTCAAGGCGTTTGTGTGCTCCTGCGGCCGGGCAGGGCA
Organism: uncultured Lachnospiraceae bacterium; assembly: GCA_910588755.1. GTDB lineage: Bacteria > Bacillota > Clostridia > Lachnospirales > Lachnospiraceae > COE1. The sequence goes on from CAJUQZ010000139.1 coordinate 10,139, forward strand.
TGAGACACCGCTTGGAAGCTATAAGACGAGTGATTATTACACATGGAGAATGATGGTGGACGGCTCCTATGGACAGTATGCAGTGCGTTTCAATAGGGGAATCATGTTTCACTCCGTGCCGTATTATACGAAAAATGCCGGCAATATGGAGTGGGAGCAATATAATCTGTTGGGTGAGGCTGCATCCCTTGGCTGTGTGCGTCTTACCTGTGCAGATGCAAAGTGGATTTATGACAACTGCGCGCCTGGCACAGAGGTGATCGTATATGATGACGCCGTAAATCCGGGCCCATTGGGAAAGCCGGAGGAAGTGAAGCTTGAGGCGGAAAACCCCATGAAGACATGGGATCCCACAGATATAGACAGCAAAAATCCGTGGAATCAGGTGAGGCCGACACTGTATCTGCTAGGTGCTGCCGGGACGGACGAGGTGCTGATGCTGCCAATTGGCGCGTCCCAGCATGACATTTATAATGCGATTGGCCTAATTGATGAGACGGGTGATGTCTGCGGACTGGGAGAATATGACATCAGTATCTTTGGGAGGTATGACTTGAACCAGCAGGGAATCTACAGTATATCCGTGCGTGGTGTCGGTGAGCTTGGGGTCAGGACAGAGAAGAATATGACGTTGTATGTTGTCTAATACCATACAAAAAGGGACAGGGTTTTCTGTCCCTTTTTCTTACTCGATTAAAATTATTTGATTGCCTGTTCCGAAAAAGTATTTGTTACCAGCTCTTTATAGGGAACATAGTTCTCCAGTTCGCCGGCTTCCATGAGGATGTTCTGCAGCAGCTTGAAACTGTCCTCCGTGTAGACCAGATCCTTTTTCCACGTATCCTGTGTCTGGTAGCGGGTTACGATGGTTGTGATTGTATCGAGCTCTGTCTCTGGGAACTGTGGTTTAATAACAGTCGCTATCTCTTTCGCGGAGTGGCTAGCGACATAGTCCATACCCTTCTGGAGCGCTTTTGTGAAGGCAAGAAGGGTTTCGGGATTCTCCTCAATGAAGCTCTTTCTGGCGCTGAACGCAGTGTAGGGGACATAGCCGGAATCTACGCCAAGGGAGGCTACAATGTATCCCTTTTGTTGTGTTTCGAGCGAGGTGGCATGGGGCTCGAACTCGACCGTAAAGTCGGCATAGCCGGCCTCCCCTTCCTTCGCGCCGGCAAATGCGGCAGCGGTGGAACCAAAGTCGATGCTCGTGTCGATAGTGAGATCTTTGTCGGGATCGATTTGGTTCATTTTCAGAATGTACTCAAAGACCATCTGCGGCATGCCGCCTTTGCGTCCGCCAAGAACATATGTACCTTTAATCATATTCCAGTCAAAGTTTTCAATTGGTGTTCGACTTACCAGGAAATTTCCGGCGCGCTGGGTGAGCTGTGCAAAGTTGACCGCGTAGTCCTGTGCGCCC
>CAJUQZ010000140.1 GCA_910588755.1 uncultured Lachnospiraceae bacterium
AAGAAGCGGTAAAAGAGGCCAAGAAGAATAGAGAATGGAGGCATGAGTATATGACATTGTTGATGAGAGATCAGGAGAATATGGAAATAGGAGAGAAACGTGGAGAAGAAAGGTTGGCTCAGCTGATTAGATTATTAAGTAAAGATAACCGAATACCAGACATTATTAAGGTTACAGATGATAAGGAGTATCGTCAAGAACTTTATATGGAATATCATATTATTTGAGACGATTAAAAATGCGATAAGGCAGAGTATATACGAGTAATCTGCCTTATATATTTTGCAATAATTAATCACTTTTCGCACTTGGGAGTGTTATAGAGAACCGTACCACAAATGAAGGCGAAATATTACAAGATATCAGGAATTATATGAGCGCTAAGATTTAACAAATGGATGGGGAGCATTTCTTTATTTATTGAATTACGAATAATTAACCAGAAAGATATTTAAACAATTTATGCACTTGAGTATGTTATGGAGCGCCGTATCATAAGGAAAGGCGTAAGGGTATGATCCAGTGAAAATGGTCTACAATTTTTTTGTGACTGCTCCTAACCCGATTATGCACAGCGCTGAATGTCGGGATTTTTCATTTGCCTTTTGATAAAATATTGGCAGACAGGAGGGGTGCGTATGGATTGGATTACTGGATTGCAAAAAACGATCGACTACATTGAGGATAATCTGACACAGACCATTGATTACGAGATGGCCGCAGCACAGAGTTTTTCATCGAGCCACCACTTCCAGCGTGTATTTTGCATCCTTTGTGGCTTTACAGTTGGTGAATACATTCGCAGACGCAGGCTCTCGCTTGCCGGTACTGAACTTGCCACGAGTGATGCAAAAGTAATAGATGTCGCGTTGAAGTATGGCTATGAAAGTCCGGACAGCTTTGCAAAAGCATTTCAGAAGTTCCACGGTATATTGCCGTCACAAGCCCGTCATGGCGGCAGCAAACTCAAATCTTTTTCCCGTCTTGTACTAAAATTTTCTCTGGAAGGCGGTACAATTATGAATTATCGAATTGAAACGAAACCTCAGATTGCGCTCCTTGGTTACAAAAGACATTTTGAAGGGACGCCCTATGATGCGCTTCGGCATAAACAGGAGGAAGAGTTCTTTGTTTCCACGAGGGCACATCAATGGATGCTGAAAGGAATGTCGAATGATAAGTTAACCTATTATTGTGTTCTTACCAATCTGGATGACGACGGTTATGATTTCTATATCTCCGTGATAACGGACAAGTACGAGTCTGACAACCTGTATAACAGCGACGTAACAGGCATTGATTTTATGGAGAAGTTCCAGTTTGAAAAAATCAGTATTCCCGAAAGAAACTATGTTATTTTTGAAACCGGGAAGCAGAAAATGCCAATTCCGGAATACTTTGATATCCGCAGGCAAATTGCTGCAGGGTGGTTATTCCATGAAGAATATCAGATGATTAATGCGCCGGAGCTTGCGGTTTACCATTGGGGAATCGCTGGTGGTTACACTGACAGGACGATTGAAATATGGATTCCGATTGAAAAAACAAAAAGATAAGCGCAATGTGCTGCATGGCTTATGTGGACGGCATTTTCACGAACGTCCATTGTGGAGATGGGATACATGACGAATTCGGAGGAAGATCAGCTTCTGTCCACTGACGAATACCAGGATAAGATTGTAGAGGGAATCGCAAATGGAATTGATTTGTTTCTCAATCAATCATAATCCCATCGTTAAAATGATGGGATGGCAGTGAGCCATCAAGGAGCACGGCCTGCGTTTATGCACACAGGCACCCATAGGAAAAATGTCAGCAAGAACTGACGGGTGTCTGGCGCGCGAGTAGGGGAAGAGGCCTATTTCCTGCTCGATTTCATTTACTTGGCTTAAAAGAATACAAATATGGCAGCAAGGGAGACTGCGTTTCCGAGAATGTGTGAAAAGGTGCTGATAACGCAATTGCCTGATTTGTAATAAATCACCGAGAAAATCAAGCTGTCGATCAATATAGTGATAACATCATAAGCTACAAGTCCTGTGTTTCCTGCGGCAATATGCCCCGCCGCAAAAACAATCGACGAAACAAGCGCACAGGGCCAAATCGGAAATAATTTCGAGGATTTCCCAAAGAAGAAGCCCCGATATGCAATTTCTTCGCCAAATGCCGCAATGATCATCTGGCCTGCCAGCAGCGCGGTTTTGTCGAAAGACAGGATAGAACTCGTCCGTCCTATTATATGGGCAGTAAACTGCCCGCTGAAAATCAGATTTCCCACAACGAGCGTGGCAATTCCGCTCACACAAGGAAGCAGCAGCCAGACCATCACGCCCGGTTTTTTGAGATCAGCCGCGATCGTATTGAAACGCAAACCTGATTCGGTGCCTCGTGTTTTGTCAGAGGCTTCCGTAATAAAGAAAAAAGCTATTCCAACAAAGACGGAATATCCTGCTATTTCCAGGGACGGAACCACTTTCGTTACAGTCAGAAGTATCATTATAATCATACCTGTGCGTGTGAGAACGGAGCTTCTTTTGTTATTGGCCGTAATTTGCTGGTTTATCATTTTATTTCCTCCTGTATTGCGAATACCGCACCTGTGTATACCCGTCTCAGATGAGTTGTTACAAGTTGTTCGTCATATTCTAGTGAATTGTTGGCTATGATGCTGGCATATCCATGAACGAACAGCGCAAGTGTTATAAAAACTTCTTTTGTCTGTTCTATATTTATATTCATTTCATTCTGCATTGCGGATAGAACAGGGATCAACTCCTTTGAATTTATCATTTCGGGCAAACTGTTCTCAATGGCAAATCCCGACTGAAACAGAAAGCGGAACAAGTTTTGCTCTTCAACCGCAAACCGGATATAATTCAACCCGATTCCAAGCATCACACCTTCCTTTTCCTCTGAAATGTTCATCAGGTACTCCGAATGAAACCAGTTTGACTTTTCATAGGTGGCTCTTTTTAATTCTTCAATCGTTGCAAAATGATACATAATGGGCTGCGTGGAACAGTTCAGCTTTTTTGAAACGGTTCTTGCATTGATGTTTTCCGCACCTGTTTTGCGGGCAACCTCAAACGCAGCATCAATGACCATATCTCTTGTGATTTTAGGTTTTGGCGGCATGGCTTTCTCTCCTTTTTTATAATTTATGTTATATAACAATGATTATATTATAAATAAAAGTTCTGACTTTGTCAATCCATTCTGCCATTACACATCGGATTCTGCGTATTGGCGGCAAAAAGGGATATCGGATCTCAAACAGGGCAAAAGAGAAAAAGAATCTGCGTTCTGTTCTATTGTAATTTGTAGGAAGGCTGTGTATAATTAAGATATGTTTGTAATCTTTCAAACTGCAGTGGTTTATGGAGGTTATAGTATGAGAACACCAAAAGAAATGATCGACTTAATCTTAAAAATAGCCGGGGAGGACGAACGAATCCGAGCGGTGACTATGGGCGGTTCCAGAGCGAATAAGCAGTGTCCGCCAGATATATACCAGGATTTTGATATTGTTTTTTATGTGAATGATGTGACACCGTTCTGGGATAACATGGAATGGATTGCGGAAAAATTCGGAAGGCCGTCGCTGTGCCAGAAGCCGGAGAGCATGGAACTCATGCCTCCTGACAGGGAAGGCAATTTTGTCTATCTGATGATTTTCCCGGACGGAAACAGAATCGATTTGAATGTGACGCCTGAAAAATACGAGGACGACGGCGAGCCGATGCTGCTGCTGCTGGACAAGGACGGGACGTTTCCCGTCATACAGATTGCAGATGACCACTGGTATCCCAAAAGACCATCTTCCAAAATGTTTGCGGACTGCTGCAATGAATTTCACTGGTGCCTGAACAATGTGGCAAAGGGGATTGCCCGGGACGAGCTTGCCTATGCGATGGAAATGCTCAACCATTATGTCCGGGACATGCTGATTGTGATGCTGGAATGGTACGTGGGAGTAAACTATGATTTTCAGGTTTCCGTGGGGAAACATGGAAAGTATTTTAAGAAATTATTGCCTGAAACGGTATACGCAAGCTTTAAGAAGACCTATTCAGATGCGGATTATGGAAATATGTGGAAGGCGGCGTTTGAAATGCTTTCCCTGTTTGGGACTGCTGCCAGGACGGTTGCTGATCAGATGCATTATACCTATGATGAACTGGAGGAAAAGGGCATCGCGGATTATATGAAAATGGTACAGGAAGGCTTATTGGAACAAGAATAGATCGGAGGAAAAATGAAAATACAGTTCAGTGACAATTTACTTCAACATTACCTGCAAAATGTCTATTTTATAAACGGACACAGTTGTGCGGGAAAATCCACTATGGTCAGAATGCTGGCTGAGCGGTATGATATGATTCATTGTGGTGAAAATTACCATGATGCATTTCCAAGGGAAAAGCTGTCGCGGTGGAAACAGCCCGGGCTGTGTTATTTTGATACCATGAGCGGCTGGCAGGAATGGCTCAGTATGACGCCGGAGGAACACTGGAACTGGACGAACCAGGTTTCTATGGAGTGCGTGGAGGTAGAGATTCTGGAGCTGTTAAAACTGGCGGCATCGGGGAAGAAGATTATCGTGGATACGAACATTCCGCCGGATGTGCTAAGAGGGATTTCAGCGTATAACCGTGTGGCCATCATGCTGTGCGATCCGCCGGATATTTGCGCCACGCGCTTTTTTGACAGGGATGACCCGGACAAAAAATTTATGATGGAGCAGATTCAGCGCTGTCCGGACCCGGAAGCTGCGCTGCGAAACTTTAATTCATGGGCATTGTACCATCCTCCGCTGGAGATTGACTGGGCGCATACGGGCTTTTTTACGTATACCCGCTCGGATTTTGAGAAGGATACGCGGGAAGAAGTGCTGTCTTTGCTGGCAAGGCATTTTGGATTGGCTTGATCTATGATGTAAACGGGGCTTTAGGAAAAGGAAGGAAAAATGATTACAGACACAATCGCGTGGTTGACTGCACGATTGAGATACTAGATTTTTTAAGAAAATATATTGATAACAACAAAACCTGATTATGAGATAGAGCAGAATATATAGGAGTATAGAGATGGGGCAAGACGGAAGCAGAATGGAATTTCGATTCGGTAAACTGGGAAAGCTGGCGCCGCTTATGGTTGCTGCAGCTATGATTTTATGGGCGGCGTTTCGCCAGTCGAATGTAAACGGATATGTGCTGGCTTTTTTCGCGGCGCTGGTGACAGGGGTTCTGTTTGTGAAGGATGAGAGGGCATATGGGGAGGCGCTGGTTTACGGGCTTAGCAAACCTATGTTTGGCACGATTGTGATGGCGGTCATGCTGGCAGCTGTCTCGGGGAAGCTGATTTCGGCCAGCGGTGTGGTGCAGACGATTGCGGTTTATGTGGTGGCAGCAGGCTTTACGGGAAAGCTTTTTGTGGCGGCGTCCTTTCTGATCACCTGTTTGCTGGCGTTTGCTACGGGAACTTCGGTTGGAACTTATTTTGTCGTGATACCGATATTGTTTCTGGTGGGCGTGATGGCGGGAGCCGCGCCGGAATTTATGATTGGCGCCATCGTGTCGGGGGCGGCGTTTGGCGATAATCTGGGGCCGATCTCGGATACGACGATTGCCTCCTCTGCGACACAGCATGCCGATCTTGGAACGGTGGTAAAGACCCGAATGCGTTACAGCCTGCCGGCAGCGGCGGGCGCGCTGGTGCTGTTTCTGCTGTTTTCTAGGACGACGGACAGTGGTGCGGCGATTTTGGCGGAGGCTGGTACGGCAAAGCCTGTCAGTCTGGTGATGCTGGCAGTGCCGGCGGTGATCATCGTTTTGTGCCTGATGAGAAGGCACCTGATTACGGCTTTGTCCTGGGGAATTTTAACAGGGATTATCGTCGGACTGCTTTCTGGCATCTATACGGTAGATGGACTGATCTCTTTTCCCGGCGGATTTTCCGTATCCGGGGTGCTAATAGAAGCGGTTACGGGAACGGCGGGCACGGTGGCTATGCTGATTGCCGTGTTTGCGCTTCTCGGTGTCGTGGAGCGCAGCGGGTTTTTTGAGGATATTGGGGTATTTTTGTCCCGCTTTGCAGGGAGTGAGCGCAGTACTGAGGCGGCGATCGTGCTTTCTGTCGGGATATTGAGCATGGTGACGGGGGTTATTTCCGTGGCGATTGTGGCGCTTGGGGATCTGGTAAATGCGCTTGGGGAAAAAGCCGGTGTAGACCGCTATCGCCGCGCGAACCTGATGGACTGCACGGGCTGTGTGTTCTGTTTTCTGATGCCGTGGACGGTGCACTGCGTGATTCCGGCCCAGCAGTCCGCCCAGTTCGGGGAGGGCTTTGCGGTGGCGCCTGCGGCGGTTCCCTTTGTGAACTATTATTCGATTTGTATGCTGGTGCTTCTGGTGGCGGCAGTACTTGTAGGATACGGCAGGAGGCGCTAGGGAAATTTGTCTTTGTGTCTATGTGTTTTGTATGGAAAAGTATATGAATTGTAAGGGGCAGGTTTCAGAATATGACAAAAAAATTTTTGCTTGTCAGCCTGGCAATGGGTGTGATGATTCTTGCTGCCTGTACGAAGGCACCAGGGAATGGTGGAGCACAGCAGCAGGATGTTAGTACAGATGAAAATATCGAGAGGGAGGCGTGTGTATCTATGGAATCAGGAGAAAACGTACAGATGGATAAGCGGCAATGTGCCAAGGAACTGTATGCCATGCTTGGACAGATCATAGCAGATGGCGAGGAGGAGGATGCATGGGGAGGGGAAGTGCTGCTTGAATTTTATTTATTGTTTATGGAGGATCTGTATCCTGCACAGAGCGAGAGACCTGAATGGGTGTTCATGTTTGGGCAGTTATATAACTGGCAGTTTATGTCTTTTCACGAAGGGGTAGATACGTTCTACACAAATTTTTATGAATCAGATGTGGAGAACGGTATTCAGAGAATGTCGGATTGTCTGTACCAGCATGGATATCAGGAGATTTCAAAATGGTATGATTATGGAATGTTTGATTATAGCCTGTATCCCGAATTGGGATATCCTGCGGAATATTACAATAGAATGGCGGAGATTGACACATGGATTGGCGAGCATATATCTGCGGTATGGCACGTATATCTGGAATTATTGCTGGAGCATAAGGAGGAAGTCTTGGCGGCTGCTGCAGGCTGGGTGCCTGACTGTAGGATAAAGGAGGAGATGACGCAAAAGGAGTATGTACCAGAGGCATCAGAGCAGCAAAAGGAAACGGCGGCATTTCTTTCCACAGTAAATCTTGTCACAGGGGCTGATACGAAACGGTATGATACGATGTCGTATGTGGAGGTTTCGGAGATTGACCAGGATTTGGTGTCACAGATGGCTAGGACGCAGCGGCTGCGCTTTATACAGACCACGGAAGCCTTCCCGAGGGAAGCGCTGCAGCTTCTGGACGAGAAGCTGTTTGCAGTACGTGGGGATATTATGCTGCGCCTTTATGGTTTGCAGGATGGAGATCTGAAGCGTTTTGAGGATATGGTACATGTACGAAGGCTTCATTTGGACGGGATGGAGGATCTTGAAAATATCGAAGTGCTCTCCAGGTTTGGGGAACTGGAGGAGTTAGAGCTGCATCTGCCCGGACGAAGCGATTACAGTTTTGTGAACAGGCTGTCACCAGGACTAGAGAAGCTTACATTGCATGTGGACTTTTCAAAAGATGGTGTCACTTTTGGGGATGGTCTGACGGGAGTGGAACTGGATTATGATGATGGGGCTGTTTCCCTGTATGAGCTGAAATGGCTGCTAAGTTTTCCGAATTTGCAGTACTTTTATATTGGCTCTTCCTCACAGCACATTGAGTTTCTGATACGGGAGGATGCCGTCAGGGAGCTCGTGTTATGTGAGATGCCCTGTCCATCGCTAGAGGTGCTGCGGATGCTGGATGTGCAGAGCGTGATCGTGCACCAGGGGAATGTGCAGAAAGCGGAGGCAGACAGGACACTGGAGAGGCTATGGCAGCAGGAGTCCCTGCAGGAGATTGAGTTTGTGCGGATTGCAGACATTGACCATCTGGAATTTCCTGAAAATATGTCCGTCTTGCGCAAACTGACACTGCGCAGTCTGCCAGGGCTAGCCAGCCTGCCACATTTTCCAGAGGGGCAGAAGCTGGCAGAGCTTGCGGTATATGACTGTGAAAAACTGACAGATCTGTCAGCAGTCAGTGAGATTGCACAGCATTGGTGCGTTCACCAGTATTCTGCTGTGGCAGAGGATGATGTCGAGTAAGGAGAATATATGATACATAAAATAGAATGGAAGGATAGAAAGAATGAGATAACCTGTTATCTAGCAGAGGTCGCCGCGCCGGATAAAAATGCGATGGCAGAGCTGCATCAGATGACTGCATTGGAGGAGACGCTCGAAAGGCTAAAGTCGGCAGGCTATTTTCATGAGGCTGCGCCAAATATTGAGCGGCTGATTCTGACGCCGGATTTCCATAAGGGCGCCGGGATTCCAATAGGGACAGTGATGATGACAAAGGGCTTTGTGGTTCCGCAGGCGATGGGGAATGATATTAACTGCGGTATGCGGTTTTACACGACAGACTTGTCAGAAGATAAGCTTCAGGAAAAGCTTCCTGAATTGGCGGGGAAAATCCGTCATATCTTCTTTGAGGGCGGCAGGCAGATCCCAATGACGGGGCGTCAGCGGGAGGCGCTGTTTCGCTATGGGCTTGAGGGACTGCTCGAAACGCACCAGGATGCCGGAAAAAGTGGTCTGTGGAAGTATTATGATCCAAAAGTGCAGGAGAAATGGCTGGACAGGACAGTGTTTCGCGGCAGTCTCGAGGTCGAGGCTACAGAGGGACTGGAGGATTTTATCGGCAGTTATGACCAGTTGACTTATGATGACCAGATCGGGACGATTGGCGGGGGAAATCATTTTCTGGAGGTGCAGCGGGTCGCAGAGATTTATGATGGCCAGACCGCAAATGCGTGGAACCTGAAAAAAGGCGCTGTGGTGGTGATGCTGCACACAGGCTCCCTGACGATCGGGCATCACAGCGGTTTGCTGAACCGCGAAATCTGTCAGGACATCTATCCGGCAGGACTGGCGCACCCGGAGAATAAGATTTATCCGATACCAGCGTATTGTAAGATGCAGAATGCGTGGACACGGTTTTGGTCTGTTTCTGGCAATGCTGCGAATTTTGGATTTGCCAACCGTATGTTCCTCGGATTTATGATTCAGGAGGTTTTCGCGCAGGTACTGGGTGCATGCGCGATGACGCTTTTATATGATGCACCGCACAATTATATCTGGGAAAAAAGGATTGGCAGTGAAGTGTACTATATCCATCGGAAAGGGGCCTGCTGCGCTGGTGGCTGTGAGGAGATGGAAGGGACAGAGTTTGCCTATTATGGGGAGCCTGTGATGATTCCTGGTTCTATGGGAAGCTCTAGTTACTTGCTTCGGGGCCTTGGGAATCCAGATGCGCTCTGGAGCGCAAGCCACGGCGCCGGGCGCAGAAAATCCCGCGGGGACGCGATCAGGGGAAATGATGAGGCATTTCGTCAGTTTATGGAAAAATTTCATGTCATCACGCCAATTGATCCTGACCGCATGGACTTAAAGGGAAGGGCGGATATTCTCAAAAAGTGGGAGGAGACGGTTCGGGCAGAGGCACCCTATGCCTACAAGGATATCGACGAAGTCATCGCGGTGCACACAACGCATGGAATGGCGTCGCCAGTGGCACGAATGGAGCCGGTATTTACAGTGAAAAGCTAAGCTGCCAGTATGACACAGGTTGTAATATGGGGTTCTGATGATTTTTGGCTGGAGATACAGCAGAAAAAGGAGCGGGTTGACGTGTATCATCGGAAAGGAAGAAAATAGGCCAAATGATGTATTTTGATTGGAGGAACAGGGAATGAAACTTGCGGAGGCATTACAGGAGCGGGCGGACATTAACCGGAAGCTCGAGCAGTTAAAGGTTCGGCTGAACAATAATGTGCTGGTACAGAAGGGTGAAAAGACAGCGGAGGACCCAGAAAAGCTCAAACAGGAACTAGACTGCTGCCTTGAGCGACTGGCGTATCTGATTGCCCAGATTAATAAGACGAATTGCGAGACGAAGATCGACGGACAGACGTTGACAGAGATCATTGCAAGAAAAGATGCGCTTTCGCTAAAGATCCATTTGTATAAGGATATCGTTTATGCTGGCAGTCAGGCGTCTTATCGGGCGAGAAACACTGAAATTAAAATAAGACCTGCCATTTCTGTTGCTGACTGGCAGGCGGAGATTGACAAAATTGCAGGACAACTGCGGCTGTTGGACAATAAGCTGCAGGAAACCAACTGGAAAACAGAGTTGATTGAATAAAAAGCTTGTTAGCAGAGACGCAGTGAATGTCACGCGGCGACAGCGCAAGTCGCAGCATGGTCCGCACGACAGAGCACGTGCTGGGGTTCGAATCCCCATAGAATGGTTATGCTCCAACAGCGTACAAATGTAATGTGATAAATTATTGTTATTACCAGACATTGGGCGGCTCTGTGAGGGTGGGAAAGGGGAAAAACAGAAGGAAAGAAAAAATAAGAGATGGAGGAAAGAATATGAAATATGTAGTCAAAAACAAACAGGATCTGGATGCGCTGTTGGAGGAGCAATGTACACAGGAACACAAAATAGAAGATGACTGGGAGTGGGAAGGCCAAAAATGGTATGGCTGCGATGCAATTATTTTGGATGCAAAAGGAAAGTGGTTTGACAAAAATATTGTCACAAAACTAAGTATCTGGGAGGGAAGTGTGGTTCAGGGCATACCAGTTATGAAAATAAAGCCTGAAGACAGTCAAAGGGTAAAAAACACCATTCAATATATTCAGGAAAATTTTGACCATATTTACCAGACAATGTTGGAAGCGCTGCTGCCGTGGCTAATGCAGTATGAAGCGACAGATGATGAAACAGATGAATTAATTACGACGGCCGAACAGCTTCATAATATCCGCATTTCACGGGAAATCGCGGGGATGGAGGCGGCGTGTATCAGACATCTCCAGCTGAACTGTCAATATCAGAAGGACGATATGGTGGTCTATTCTTTGATTTTTACCTGTGATTGTGCTGATGATGGATTTGAAGTAGTGTTTTGGAAAGACAAAGTAATATTCTATTTAGATGGAAACACAGAGGAGCAAATCTTTGATTTTGCAGATTATATTGAATGGCCGGACTGCCTTGAAAGGGGTAAGGCGTAAGGATTTTAGCAGAAAGGTGGCAGTATTATGAGAATGTATGACCTTATTATGAAAAAGCGTGGTGGCGGCATATTAAATAATGAGGAAATCCGTTTTATGATACAGGGATATACAAAGGGTGACATCCCCGATTATCAGATGGCTGCGATGATGATGGCCATTTATTTCAGGGGAATGAACGCAGACGAGACGCTGGCGCTGACGATGGAGATGGCACAGAGCGGTGACATGCGCGACCTGGGCGGTATTCAGGGCGTGAAGGTTGACAAGCATTCTACGGGCGGTGT
>CAJUQZ010000141.1 GCA_910588755.1 uncultured Lachnospiraceae bacterium
CTGTGGGACGCGGAGGAAAATTACGTGGATGAACACACCCTGACAACCTCCATCAGCCGGCTTCGGGGCAAGATTGAGGCGGCGGGCGACACCTATATCAAGACAATCTACGGGATTGGATATCAATGGACGGGAGGCGAGCGAAAATGAGGCTGGAACGGTTCTCCGTAAAAAAGATATTTCTACTGGTCTGCTGCGGTATGGCAGCCTTCATGCTGGGGCTGTGCGCATTGTTCTATATCGTTATAGGACAGGTGTGGGTGCTGATCTTTGGCATTCTGCTGATAGCCTGTGCCTTTATCTGGCTGTTTTTTCTGACGCTGTTTTTCAGTAAGCGGCTCCCCGAATTTGCGGGAGAGCTGTGCCGCGCGATGGACCAGATGATCATTGGAACCGAGGAACCCGTGCGTGCCACGGACAGCGAGACGCTCTTTGCAAGGATCAGCTACCGTCTGACGCGGCTTTATCATATCATGCAGGAAAACCGGCGCAAAGTTGACGCGGAATGGCAGGAGTTGCAGATGCTGGTGTCGGATATCTCCCATCAGGTCAAGACACCGGTAAGCAACCTGAAAATGGTGACGGACACGCTGGAGTTTCTCTTTCAGGCCCTTGTAAAGACTTCTCGGCTGGAGACCGGCGCAATCCGGCTGGAAAAGAAAGACGCCCTGCTGATTGACACGCTTGCGGCTGCCTGCAGCGGCATTGTATATGCGGCGGAGAAAAAGAACATATCTTGATTGGAGAAAACACGCGTTCCCATATCGACGTTAAAAGAAAATGCGCCGCCTATTTGACGAAGAGCGCTTTAGAATCAGGAGGATATGTATACAAGGTTTCTACAGGAAATCCAATACAGTCAAATAATCCTTGAAAAAATTCTTCCCGCTTTTTTCGTGCTTCATCAGAATCCGCGTACACAATTTTTCCATTTTCCTCATAATACCAGTAATATTTGACCAGAATGAAATAGTAAAATACATCTTTTCTTTTGGGAAATTCATAAACTTCTTTTATAGTATCCTGTTCCAGGTCATAATGTCGATTCGGTAACAACTCAAAATACCACAGCCGTCCCTGCTCATTGCTTAAACATCCTTCTTTCGAGAATGAAAGCCCTGCACCCCATTCATACCACTTTTCGCTGGTAGCATTGAGAAGATGACTGCGTCCAATGTATTTGGTCAGACCCGCTCCACGCACTTTTGATTTTTTCATATATTTATCCAGGCGTTCAGTGATGTCCTGTAAAGCCTGTGGCCTGCAAATAATCCCGTATTCATTTGCTTCAGCGTATACGTTTCTTTCAAGCGGTATGCTTTTTCTGCGCTTCTTAATGCCTTCCTGTACTTACAGGAACTGGAAGCTATCGGCTGTAATCTGCTTCTAACGGTGCGATCACATCTGGATTTTTAGACACCCAGTCAACTGCATACTGGCACAACGCCTCGGACCAATTTTCGCTGCATACGCCCTGCTTGCCACATTTCAACAATGTGCCTGTAATCCTTTTTGCTGCCTTCAAATCATAGGGATATTGGGTTTTGTCTATAAGCTCTGCATATTTTACAACGGTTTTTAACATTTTGTTGAAATCGTCATCCCAATTCGCACAACCGTTATCCATCATTTCATGCCGGACTCGCCCTGCAATGCGGATAATCTCGCCCTGCGCGGTTTCCGCCTTCCCTGATGGCGGGACAAGATAGTCCCAGAGCTGCTGAAACTGTGTCCTTAATTCGATTGCACTTTTTCCAGCTTTGAAGATGATCGGAGATACGCCATCATGTTTTTCGCCTTCGAACATTTTTCATCCCTCCTGTAAATTTGGTATTGCCGTGTTTTATCTATGAGAAGTATAGCACAACAGTGCATTCATATCAACCGGCGGGACACAGAACTAATTATATTCCTCGTCTGTGGGAAACCGCCAGCCTTCGTCCTCATCAAATATCAGATCCACATCATCAAACGTTACATTCCATGTGGAATTTGTCAAAAGATGCGTTATTTCGGTAAGACATTTCAACCAGTAATTCGCAACATCGAACAGTGTTTGGGGGCTGTTCCCCGGGAGTTTTGTAGAGCCGTTAAAAATGATACCGTCCTGTTTTTTTGAATCCTCGTATATGCCGAAATCCTCAACTTTCCGCTTAAACGGATACTCGGCGCAATATTTCTCCGAAATTTCTTTGCAGATCGTTCGTTCCTGTTCTGTCAAAGGCGCTGTTCTTGTCGCCTCATAATAAATTGCGTACGCCATGATTGGACCTCCTCTAATTTCAATTTATATATTTGATTATATATTTCTTATCTGTCATTTACAATGTATATTAATACGAAAAAAGAACAAATTTAAAAAATTTTACAACACTCTTTTTTATATGTTGGTATTGAATAACACCACCTTACAACTTTCTTCATGGATAGATAACATTACCCAAACCCTTGAAAATACTACTTTTTCTGATTTAGAGGGTGCAAATTCATTTTTTGCCTGCCTCGGACATTTCTGTAACATTTGGGGGTTACAATGTCCATAAAACGAGAGATTTTATGAACAGACGAAACACCTCGGAACACCACTATCCTGAAAACAGGACAGAGACATGGAAAGGAGCATTTGATTATGAACGTATTACAGACAATCGACCT
Organism: uncultured Lachnospiraceae bacterium; assembly: GCA_910588755.1. GTDB lineage: Bacteria > Bacillota > Clostridia > Lachnospirales > Lachnospiraceae > COE1. The sequence continues at coordinate 2,656 of CAJUQZ010000141.1, forward strand.
CAAAAAATATTACGGCAGCGAGCCAAACATCACCCGCGCTTTAGACGGCGTCAGCCTGTCGGTGGAGCAGGGGGAGTTTGTGGCGGTGGTGGGAACCTCCGGCAGCGGCAAGTCCACGCTGCTCAATATGATGGGCGGGCTGGATACGCCCACATCAGGGAGTATCATTGTGCGCGGGGATGAGCTGGCAAAGAAAAACGACGAGGAGCTGACCATCTTCCGCCGCCGCAATATCGGATTTATCTTCCAGAATTATAACCTCGTTCCGATTCTCAATGTCTATGAAAATATTGTCCTGCCTGTGGAGCTGGACGGTGACACGGCAGATGAGAAATTTTTGAACGAGATTGTGCGTATGCTGGCGCTGGACGAGAAGCTGCAGAATATGCCAAACAACCTGTCCGGCGGGCAGCAGCAGCGCGTCGCCATCGCGCGCGCCCTGATTACCAAGCCGGCCATTATCCTGGCTGACGAGCCGACCGGCAACCTGGATTCCAGGACCAGCGCTGATGTGCTGGGGCTGTTAAAGCGCACCAGCACAGAGTTTAACCAGACGATTGTCATGATTACCCACAACAACGAGATTGCCCAGCTTGCCGACCGCATCGTGCGGATTGAGGACGGACGGATTGCGTCGCCCGGCGCTGGACAGAAAACGGGAGGTGGCTTGTCATGACATGGCCTTTTGAAAATGACACCAACACGGTGGAAAAGAAGCTTGCCGCGCGGAGCATGAAAGCTGACAGGCGCCGGAGCATTTTTATCATTCTTACGATCGCGCTCGCCGTCTGTCTCATGGGAAGCCTTTGCTTTATCTACGCCGCGCAGCAGATGAAAACGCTGGATGGTATTCTGGGGCAGTATCAGGCGGGCTGTGGCGGGTTGACACGGGAGGAGGTATTGCGGCTTGCCGATACAGGGCAGTTTGAAAAGTGGGGTTACACTGCAGATGCCGGTTCGGTCCGTTATCAGGACAGCATGTTGAATGTCAGCTTTGTCAGCAGGGAGATGATTGATTTGATGGGCTATGGCAAGATCATCGGCACTTACCCCCAGACAGCAGACGAACTCTGCATAGAACGTGCGTTCTGCAACCACTTGAAGCTTCCGGCAGAGGTGGGACAGACGCTCACACTGGATCTTGGCGGCGGTGAAAAGCCTTATACTGTCACAGGCATTTTGGAGTCGGAGAATACCAGCCGGATTTTTACGGTCTGGATCGCGGAGACCGCCGTGGATACAGGCGCGCATCCGGCGCCTTATGAGCTGCGCTTTCGTTTTATAGGCAGTGACCTGATGGAGCCTGCCGGTCTTCGTGCGGACATTGAGCGTTTTTTTGCCAAGATGGGCATACCGGCCGACCGGACTTTTTACAGCTCAAGCTATTTTGGCATGGTGGATCTTTACCTGGGGAGTGGAACGGAGATTTATGTGCTGTCCGTGTTGATCGCAGTCATCTGCTCAATCGTGATCTACAACATTTTCTACATCTCCGTGATGGGAAAAATGCGGGAATACGGCCGCCTGAAGGTGCTTGGGACAACGCCGAAGCAGCTAAAGCGGGTGGTGAAGCGGGAGCGGCGCTTGCTGATGGCCATAGCAGTTCCCTTGGGGCTTACTTTGGCCGCAGTGATTGCAAGTATTGCCGTTCCCGGTTACTGGTCCTGGCAAGGCAATCTCCGGTCTGCGGTAGTTATTTTATTCCTGACCTATGGAATGGTTCTCTTCGCGACCAGAAAGCCGCTGTCAATGGTGGGAAAAGTATCCGCTATCGAAGCCATTCGGACAACTGCCTATTCCGGATATCAGGGACGCAGTGTGTCGAGACAGCTGCACCGCCGCCTGACCATGACCAGGCTGGCTTTGATGAATTTTACCAGAAACCGCAAAAAGGCGTTTGTCACGGCGCTTTCCCTGAGCCTGACGGGGGTTCTGCTGCTGTGCGCCTCCGCCTATGCAAACTCGGTGGATTTATTGGAGATGGCCCAGTCCCAGTTTGGGGACAGGAGTCAGTATCTGCTGCAATACGAGGATTACGCGGGACCCGAGTATGTCAAAATGCAGCAAAAGAATCCTCTGGGTGCGGCCCTGCAGGAAGAACTTGCCGCGATTCCGGGGGTGGATTTTGTCACGGCTTACAGTATGACCTGTGTGGAAATTCCCGAGATCAGCGCGATTCCGGGCAATCGCGAGCATGAGACTTTTGTGATAAGGGGCGTTTCCGAGGAGGATATGGACAGGATGTATACAGGCAGTGCGGTTCTGGACGGAACGGCGGATTACCGTCAGCTGCGAGACGGGGATGGGATCCTGGTCTGCCCGGCCGGCAGCGCGCTCAAAGAGATTTACAGAACCAGCTATGAGGTTGGCGATACCGTCACGGTTTCCTGTTACAATGGACAGCGCAAAACGTATACCGTGATGGGCATTGTCGCGGATATTTCAATCTGCAACTCCTCTCATTTTTTTGTACTGCCTGATGAGGAGCTGTCTGTCCTCTATCCTGAAATTTCGGATTTTACAGGCTGTGTGAATCTGCATACAGCGCAGGACAGTGACCAGCTGCGGCGGGCAGTATTTGGCGCTGTGTCCGATGAGCGGGTGGCGATCTTTGGTCTGGAGGATCTGGCGGCTGAGCTGGAAACAGGTATGCGGGGGGAGCTCACCCGGCTCTACAGCATTCTGGTCTTTATCTTTGTGTTTGCATTGATTAACCTTGCCAACACGTTAATCACCAATCTCTTAGTCCGCCAGCAGGAGTTTGGTGTGTTTCAGTCCGTTGGCATGAGCGGCCGGCAGCTGTCCTGCATGCTGTCCGTTGAGTGTTTGTACTATATTGGCATCACGCTGCTTGCAACCCTGACGCTGGGAACGGCGTGCAGCCTGATTGTGTGTGGTGTTTTTGACCGGATTGGCATGTTCGGCAAGCTGACGTATCATTTCCCGGTGATTCCGGTGTTGCTGTTTGCAGCCGCGCTGTTTCTGGTGCAGGCGGTGTTTTCGGTCTGCGCGGTTGGGTATACCAGAAAGTTTTCCCTGGTGGAGCAGATTAAGGCAGTGGACTGAATAAAGGAGGTTAGCGAATATGACATGGCCGTTTGAAAATGACACCAGCGCTGTTACGCGCAGGTTATCCGATGCCCGCCTTGGGCAGAACCGTTTCAGGAACCGCCTGATTGGGGTTATTATCTTTATGGCAGCAGCCATCATGGCATTTGTTTCATCTTATGTTTTTAATATTACAAAGGAATACGCGGCATCAACCGCATATCAGGGAATATTCCAAAGCCTTTCGCAGGAGCAGCTCGCCCTGTTAAAAAGTGATTCCCGTATCCGGAAGGTGGGTGTTTACCAGTCTGTCGGCATGACGGAGCGGGAGAACGGCATCACAATGGGCATTGTGTGTTCCGATGAGGCAACTTTGCAGCTCTCCAGCATGACACTGGCCCGGGGGAGTATGCCGCAGGCCGCGGACGAACTGCTTGTGGAAAAAGGCTATCTCAATGCTTTAGGAATCAAAGCGGGCATTGGCGATACCATATCTGTCCGTTATCGCAATCAGGCAAGCCGCCAGCTGGAGACAAAGGCGTTCCGGATTACAGGATTGATCGAGACAACCGCGGAAAAGGACAAAAACAGGGTTGCTTATAACGCTGTTGTCTCACAGGATTTTGTGCGGGAAAACCCCGCCCTTGCGGCCGAAGCTGCAACAGCCATGATTGCGGTCCGTGCCCCTGAGAAATATACCAATCAGGAGCTGAAAGAGCTGGTGCGCAAGATCGGTGCGGATTGCGGGATTTTGGCGAACGACATTCAGGTCAACAATCTGTACATCGACAGCAACAATCTGTCAGGTGAGACGGCGCTGGCTGTGCTGCTCGTCGGGCTGGCCTTAATCGGTGTATCCGCGCTGGTAATCTACAATATTTTTTATATTTCCGTGGTCAATGATGTGGCATCGTTTGGCCAGCTGCGCACCATCGGCACGACAAGGAAGCAGATTAGACGGATTCTCTCAAGGGAGGGAAACCTTCTTGCGCGCCGCTTCATTCCACCGGGGTGCGTTGCGGGCGGAATGCTGACCTTCCTGGCAGACAGAAACGCTTTTTTGTTATTTTCCGATGTGATTATCATGCTTTTATCCGGAATGATTGTGTTTGTCTGCGTGCGGTTGTCCATTCGGAAACCGGCTCGGATAGCAATGTCGGTTTCGCCGGTGGAAGCGTACCGCTATAACAGTTACAATGGACGGTGTCTGAAGAAAAGTATAAAGAGCAAAAATCATCTCACGCCGTTTTCGCTTGCGGCCATGAATCTGTTCCGCAACGGGAAAAGGAGTGTGTTAACCTTTATTTCACTGGTTTTGAGCGGAATGATGTTTGTGGGAATCTCCTCTGTGCTGTCCTCCCTCGATCCCCAACAGCGGGCAAAACAGAGTTTCCCTTACGGCGGAAATTATGTCGTAGAGCTGAACCGCGCCCTGCTCACACCTGCTTTTTCCCTTACGCAGTTGCAGCAAAACAGTCTGCTGACGGACGAATTAAAACAGCATCTTTTGGCGATAGACGGCGTGGAGCAAGTTGTCTGCCAGCAGGAGATTCTTGCCGGCATAGACGAAATGGGGACGGTCATCATGGGCATGAATACAGAGGATTATGAAACATACCAGCACAATGTGATTGATGGAACGCTGCCAAAGCCAGAGGACGCCGGAAGGCGGTCTCTTGTCGTCAACATGGGCAGCACGGAACTGGCATACCTGCAAAAAAGCTATGAGGTTGGCGATACGGTCACGTTTTCACAGAGGGGTACAGATTCGCAAAACGGATTGACTTACGACGTTTCCGCGGTTATTATTGACAGGAACAGCGCAGTCACGTTTATTCTGCCGGAGGAGGAGATGCGGCGGGCAGTTCCCTATAACGCAAACAGTGCTTTCGTGGTCCGGACAGCGGCGGATGACGACGGCCGGGTTGAACATGCGCTGCGCGAACTGGTTTCGGCAAGTGACAGTATCCGTTTAAAGTCATTGGAGGACATGGTGCGGCAATACAAAAGTCTTTTTGGCGCGATATCCGTCGCCGTGTCTGTGCTGCTGGCGGTGCTTGTCCTGTTTGGCATCATCAATCTGGTCAATACCAGTATGACAAATATTATATCCAGAAGAAGAGAGATGGGATTGTTCCGCGCGGTCGGCATGGAAAGCAGGCAAATGCATCACATGATCCGTTTTGAGCATGTATTTCAGATATTTGGCAGCTTTGCCGCGTCCTTTGTCTGCGGGCTGGTGCTTGGGAGGGCCGTCTGCGCAGCGATCGGAAATGTACCCGGATTTGGTTTTGTGAACTACACGTTCCCCGCTGTCCCCATTCTCATGTATGGGTTTTTGGTATTCGTGCTGCAGCTGGCGCTCACAAAATGGGCTGTCCTGTATTGCAGAAAAAACAGTGTGGTGGAACAGATACGTGTTACGGAATAGGAGATGATAGCGCATGACATGGCCTTTTGAAAATAACACCGACGCCATTGTAAAGAAACTGGCAAAAAGGAATTAACAGTCATTTTTATCAGGAGTGTATAGGAACTAAATTGTATACATTCTGGAAGGAGGAGCATATGACGGGACTGAAAAGAGGAACCGTGGCGTTGGAGCCGCATCAGAAAGAATGGGAACAGAGTGCCGAAAGAACCATAAACATACTAAGACAATTACTAGAACCTGTTGCAATTGATATCCAGCATATCGGAAGCACCGCTATATCTTCCATATATGCAAAACCAATTATTGATCTTGTCGTGGGCGTTCACGAGCCGGAGCAGATACTGCCCTATGTCGAGTTACTCAAACAGCATGGTATTGTTTATCGCGGGAATGATGTTGGGGAGCAGATACTGTTTGTGATGGGAGACTTTGAAAAGGATACACGGACACATCATATCCATGTAGTCAGATGGAACAAGACAGAGTGGAACAACTATCTCAATTTCCGGGATTATCTGAACAGTCATTCTGATAGAGCGATGCAGTACGATACCTGCAAGAAAAAACTGGCTTTACAATATTCAGACGACAGGGTGCGTTATACCGCGGGTAAACAGGAGCTGATAGACCACCTGTTAAAAGAGGCACGTGCGTGGCGGTCTGAAGGCGGCATCACAAACAATGTAAACTGACAGTTGACATTCACTGCGCAAATAGTATTTGTAGCGTGGTGGTTTCTCCTTTACAATTTTGTTATACTGAAATCATAACATTGTTTTCTACAATTATGCAAGATATGAAAGGGGAAGCATTATGAGTTTAGGAAAGAACATACAGTATCTAAGAAAGCAGACAAGACTCACACAGGAACAATTAGCCGAAATGATGTCTGTTTCCCGTCAGACAATATCTAGGTGGGAAGCTGGCGACATCGTTCCGGAGCTAGATAAGCTGGTAGTATTAAGTGATGTGTTTGACTGTAAACTGGATCGTCTGGTCAGGGAAGACGTGAGTTCTAGTGATGAGATTTATTCAGAAATCAGGGTAAAAACAGTAAAAGCTTTTCAGATGGCAAGATATGTGATGCTTACGCCAAATCCGGAAGATGATGTGAATGCTTATATGGAAAACTGGGCACGTCGGTCAGGCCTGCTAAAATATCAGCCCGATGCAGTGAAGATTGGTTGGGATTTTCCGTTTGTTCCGCCGGAAATGCATACGAGATTTGGTATTCATGGATATGTGGCAGCTTACATTCTGCCGGATGGATTTGACGCGAGCTGTCCGGGTGTGGAGCTGGCCAGTCAGAGGGAAGCTGACTACGCAGTAATCACAATCTATAATCCGTTTGACGCAGTAGACCGCATCCGGAACGGTTACAAGAAAATACTGGCGTCTTTGGAGGCAAATGGATTCTGCGAAAAGCCGAAGGAAGATATCCTGTCCTGTTTTGAGTATTACCTTATAGACTCTTTTCCTGGCAGTGCTTGTGTCGCATCGCCAGGAATAAACATAAAATAAAAGTATCTCACAAAATTCTATTTGCATATAGTATAACTGCTTTAATGGGCAGTATCAACTATGCCAATCCGCATTTGTATTGTTTAACTGCATAAACAGGTTTTTCCGCCAATCTTATCCTTGCTGATTTCACCGTGCAGGGTTATAATACCATTGTCTGAAGGTTTATTTTAGGGGGAAGTATATGAAACTGATTCTGCATTATATCAGAAAGCATCTGGGCATTTTTCTGCTCTCTACGCTCTTTTTGATTTTAGAAGCAATGGCAGATCTGTTCCAGCCGGCGTTTATGTCTATGATCGTGGATAGGGGTATCCAGAATGCCAATGTGCGTCAGATCCTGTTCTATGGTGCATGTATGCTGGGGATTGCCATGACAGGGGCGGTCTGTGCCGTGATGCGAAACCGCTTTGCAAGCCGCGTCTCACAGACGATCGGCAAGGAGTTGCGCCGCGACATGTACCACAAGGTACAGCTTCTTTCTATGGAAAATATAGACAGACTGCGTCCAGCGTCCATCATTACCCGCATTACCAATGATGTGGTCCAAGTGCAGGATTTTATAAACGGGATTATGCGGATTATGGTAAAAGCGCCCATCACCTGTATTGGTGCAATTATCCTGATTCTGGTCCAGACGCCCCAGCAGGCGCCGGTGATGGTGGGGATTCTTGTGGTGGCGGCCATTCTGATCTTTGGAAATATGCGCGTCGGATATCCACGTTTTGGCACTGTGCAGAGGCAGCTTGACCAGTTAAATGGCGTGGCGCGGGAGTTCTTGACTTCCGTCCGCGTGGTAAAGGCATTTCACGCGGAGGAGAAGGAGGGGGAGAGGTTTGACACAAGGTCGCTTGCATTTGCGCGTGCAAATACTGCCGCTTTGCGGACAATGGCGGTATTCTCACCGCTTATTAGCCTGACCGTCAATTTTGGCATTGTGCTGTTGTTGTGGATTACCGCAAGCAGGCAGGGCACAGAGATTGGCAGGCTGATGGCGTCTGTCAACTACATGACACAGGTATTGTTTGCGGTGGGAATGATTTCCAATACCTTGAATGTCGCAGTGAGAGCAACGGCATCTTCCGAACGGATCAGGGAAGTCCTTGACGAAAAGCCGGCGCAGCAGATGCCTGAAAATCCGCTAAGTCCAGAAATACAAGGGAACATTTGTTTGAATCATGTGTGCTTTGCCTACGCAGGTTCAGGGGGACAAGGCGTGGCGGAAAAGAATGCGCTTCACGATATCAGCATACAGATCAAGGCTGGAGAGACCATCGGGATAATCGGTTCTACTGGTTCTGGCAAGACTACCCTTGTGAACCTGATTCCCCGCTTTTATGATGCCACAGGGGGCAAAGTGTGGATTGACGGGTGCGATGTGACCGAGATTGACACCCGTCTGCTGCGAACAGCGATTGCGGTGGTGCCGCAGAAAGCCCTGCTGTTTTCGGGCACGATCCGTGAAAACCTGCGCTGGGGCTGTGAACAGGCTGAGGATGGGGAGCTGTACCAGGCGGCGAAGACAGCCTGTGCAACAGACTTTATTGAAAAAAGTCCACAGGGATATGATACCTTATTGGGACAGGGGGGCGTGAATCTTTCCGGGGGACAGAAGCAGCGCGTTTCCATGGCGGGGGTCATGATCAACCGGGTGCCGGTTCTTTTGTTTGACGAGCCTTTGGCGAATCTGGATCCGGCGGCAGGGCGCGACGCCATTGAGTTGATCGGCCATCTGCAGAAGGACGACGAAAAGACAGTGGTGATTATTGAGCACCGTCTCGAGGACGCCATGCATATGGGGGCGGACCGGATTATCCTCATGGAAAACGGAAGGATTGTCAGTGATTCTTCTCCCGAGGAGCTCTTTTTGTCGGTTAAGCTCA
>CAJUQZ010000142.1 GCA_910588755.1 uncultured Lachnospiraceae bacterium
ATATTTCCTCTGCACGGGGCTGTGCATCAAAAATACAGTCCACCCCCCGCAGCCTGTCATTCATATAGCCCCGGGCATAGTCACACGCGTCCTTGTAGGATATCGGACGGCAGTTTTCGTTTAAAATAGTGCTCCCATGCATAACCTTTGGAAAATTATGTAGCATACACAGAATCCTGTGTACTATTGTCTTTCCATTAAAACGATTTACGTAGTTCTCTGCGTCGCCAATTAGTCTAAGCATAAGTTTATTTATTTTTAGCTTCACCGCATAATCAACCTCAACTATACACTGATCATTCGTTATTTTTTCTCTGTACTGTAAAATTCGTTCATAGTTAGGCAGTCTGTATTTCCTGCACATTTGCTCTATATGCCCAAACACCCTGTCCGTGCAGTCAATTCCGTCTTCTTCCATCGATACATACGCTATCAGTTCACGCCAGAACAGTAACTCTTCCCGAAGGCGTTTTTGCTCGCCAGGCTTCCACAGCTTTCCGCTGAGCCCGCCTTTTTCGTATACGATACCCATATCCAGTATCTGATAATAATAACACAGCTCCATTCAACAACCAGGTCCCTTCCCAGAGCCAGACATATTGACACTATAATCTGGCATATCTGGTAAACACATCACATTTCCACTTCTTTTCATACGTCCTGACATACACCTTCCAATACCTTTTTAATTGCTTCTTATTCTCCTGAAGCACCACATCTGGCAAAACATGCAGCAGATCAGCGACATCATATGCAGCCTCATACGCATTTGCGGTCAGGTGTCCTTCCATCACGGACAGAGCCGTCCTGACAAACCTGGTTATGTTTTCCCGAAACATATACTCCCCCGCTTCCCCATATCTTAATTGTGTTTTCCAGCCGGGCAATCTTCTGACGAGGGCTCCGCACATTTCCTGATTGTTGATCTCTCCCGCAAAAGCCTGGCTTAATATTTTCACTATGCATCTGTTCTCCACATTTCTGATATCCGAGCGCATAAATACCATTACAATCTGGAAATTGACAAGCATATTCTTATCCATAGATATTTTCCTGCCATTTTAAGACTATAACACATCCTGACTTATTTCGCCTTCCCTGCGTGTCTTTCACACATATAATTGTACCCCCGCACCATCAACTCCGTAATTAGCATGGAGAGCAGTGTAAGCAGCCAGCACTGATAGGCCGCAAAGCTCTCATAACCGTGAAATCCAAGCGCCGCAAAATACACCGTCACATGCAGGGCATAATACTTTGATATGTGCTTGTTGTAATACAGTATCTGTCTGGCAACAGGATTCTTAGGTTCACCCGGACTTTGGCCCTTCCTGCTGCGCTCCTCGACATAGAAAAGAATCGCGGCGAACAAGAATATGTGCGCCAGGCTGGCCACCACGTGCCAGAAATCCGGCTGCGGATATGCCTCGCTTAGGGCAGTCATCATTCCTGGTATATCAGAACCATATCGCACAAATACAAACACCCACCACACAACGACTATCACGCTGCTGATAACAGCCAGTATCCTGTAAAATCCTGCCTTATCCTGTACATGCCGCAGCATTTTTCCAAAAGCAACCCCAAACAGCGCATAGGACAGAAAATAAAGCGGCGAAAAGGAGACGAACTCCGCATCTCCAATCAAAAGCTTCATGAGATACCCAACCACCGGCACATTTACAGACGTACCATAAATAAACGGCGCGGCGATGCTGACCACCACACCAATCAGCACATAGCCCCAGGGCTTCACATTCAGTTTTTTGAGCAGCGCCAGTACCAGATAAATGATTCCGGTGATGAAAAAGATATTAATGTACTGTATGTAAACCACTACCAGATAATGAAAATTCGCCGTTCCGGTTTGCGACAGCCTCCCGACGACAAACGGGTACGGAATCAGCAGCGCCACAACATAGGCGATGTTATCCAGATACTGGTAGATTACCATGCGGACGCCGCTCTTTGCAAAGTCCGCCGGCGCCGTATATCTGCTGTAAACCGTGCCGATTCCCATGACAAAGATAAAAATAGCCGCGCCGGACATAGTTGCAAACATGTAAATCCATCGGGTGATGGCATCCTCCGGGGACAGGGTGGCCTGAAACGCATGAATCAGGTAAATAAACACCATGAAAATCCCCTTCAGATAATCAAATTCCCGCTGCCTGCCCGTGTTCATCTCTTTTTGTGAAAAAATCGTATTCATCTCTCATACCTCGTGTGCCTATAATATAATTATTTAAAAAGTGTAGCAGAATTTTTCCGGGCTGTATGCTTTTTGGAATACATTGCACTTTTTTGGGTGTAATCTGCAGGCTTTTTTCACCGAATGCACTATCAATGGTCAAGCTCCACACCATGATCGAGCAGTACCTTTTTGATTTCTTCCTCCGTTTTACTCACTGATGCAATCATTTTTAAGAACATAGGTTCATAGTTACTGCCACGCCTGACACAGTGGCGACTACAGCTCCTCCACATCAACCACCTTTACCCCTGCCTGCTTCAGCATTGCGGCGAACACCCCCTGTCCGTCAATGAGCTTATTGCCAAAACTGCCATCATATATCTTTCTGACTCCGCAGCTTGGGCTTCTCGACTGCAAAACAGCCATGTCTACCTGCCTATCCAGCGCCTGATCCAGCGCCAGGGCCGCCCCCTTGCGAAACGCCTGATCCACACTGGTGTGGTCCTCATTCATGACAATACCATCTACAATCTCCGCCGGTTTTCTGGGCACACCAAGCCCCCCTAACATTTCCGGGCAGACTGCTGTCACCTCGTGTCCCTTTAAAAATTCCACAACTTTTTTGCTGTAATTGTTTCCCCCGTTATATTTACAATTCTCCCCCAGAAGACATGCACTTACCAGTATTTTCATTGCTTATCTCTCCCGCGTTCCTCAAACCGATGCACATTCCAATCCATATATTTCATAATGGTCCTCTCCTCCTTCTCTCCACTGGTGCCGCCAGGGCCTGGGATACAATTCACCTGTCAGGACCCATTTTCCAAAAATTTCTGCTGCCAGTCCAAAATCATCGCTCAGCGAAGATATCCAGCGAATGTCCTGCCCAAACGCGATCTCCTCCTCTTCCTCTTCGCTTTCCTGCGCGTACTTCTCATTGTAATATAAAAATGAATGCTCCACACCTTCCATATCCGTAAATATGATTTCAATATCCATCCAGCCCTTTTCCTGGTCATCTATGTCAAACTCGATGTTGAATGAATCGCCCTCCATGCCATCTGCTGACATTGCTGTTATATTGCAGACCCGCCCCTGCGCAATTCCTTTTTTGACTTGATCGATCAATTCCGGAGTGATCTGTTTCCCATCATATACTTTGCAATCCAGGCCGGCTTCCAGATAGTCAGCTGCAAGTTTATGGCCCTGCACAAAATCAACCTTCAGATAATCCAATACAAATTTATATTCCCTGTCAAACCGCATAAAAATCCCCATTTCATTTCATATCAAATTTAATACCCCATCATAAACTTTAGGAAAAATGCCTCACAGGCGCCCCTCCTGATACGCCACATACTCCTGTGCGCGGTTTCGGACTTCCCCTTCGGCATCTGTCCTGTCTGCAATCTCCCGCATCAGCTCCAGCAGCGCTTCCCTATGTGCACCTGCGTTGATACAGCGGTTTAACATCCAGACTGTCGTGACAGTGGGGGTCCTTTTCAGTGATTCCACCAGATACGCTTCATATTCCGTCCCGAACTGTTCTATAAAGTGCACAATCGCTCCCGGATCGCCAAAATACGCTGTCGGATGACGCTCAATCAACTGTAACAGCGGTTTCACCGCCTCCAGCTTATACCCTGCACTTGCAACCGCATCCATGCTCTCATACATCACACCCGTATCCGCTTCATCATCCGCATCAATCGATGTCTCAATATCGGCAATCGCCTGTCCTAATATATCCATGCCCTGTCTCTCCTCTCTACAGAAAAGCCACCTGATGCCAGCGGCTTTTCTTTTTTAGTATACTATACTTTTCGCCCAAATCACATCTATTTGTCTGAAATTTTTACTTGCTGCATGTACGTTTTCGTACGTGGCTTGTAAAGCCATAATTAGCAGTAAATGCTAAGTCCTGTGTGAACAGGAACTTTACCTGCTGTTAAAATATTCTACGGAAGAAAGAAGGCTTGACTTGCGCCTGTGGATTACGTTATACTTTTTATAATTTACTGCGCTTATTCGTGAACAGTGGAGGATTTCATATGATAAAAAACCTTGAAAACATCGTCTCTTTCCCTGTAAATGCACAGCGGAACTCATTTTTTGGCGCCCTCTCTTCCATTCTTCTATACCGGAACGCCTGCACGGAAGACACCCCTTTTTTCTGTGGGCAGCACCAACGCAGCTGTACACGCTGCGGCGGCTGCGGAAATGAACCTTTTATCCATAAGCATCATCTGAAAATATACCAGTATCTCATCACCATAACCGGCTGTGCGTACTTCTGGGTTGATCAGGCAATTGGCAGTTCGTATGACAAGCCATACAGAGCGGATGATTTTTCCAGGACGGCCCTTGACCGCTTGTCCCTCGCTCTATATGCATCTGGCTACCACTATGAGTCAATGAACAGGGATACGCCGGAAAATACCCTATTTGACCGAATTAGTCAGTCTATTGACAAAAAACAGCCTGTCCTAATCAAATTGGGACTTGGCGATTTGTGGGCCGTGATAACAGGATACGATGATGACAAAAAACTTCCATTTTTAATGAAAGCACGCCATTCACCACAACGATTTAAAGATTGGTATAATAAACTAACCACTATTGTTTTCATAACCGAATCCTATGATCCTGCATTTTCCCTGTCCGAGTCCTTTGAACACATGATTTGCCACCTCAATACCAGCAACAGAAACACGCTGGAGCAAAAGATTTGCCAAAAACTGGAAAACGAACCGGATGGAAGAAAGCTTGGCAAGTGGTTAAATCAGCTAAACGGCCTTGCCATAGAAAGCCGTTGGCACGCATCTGAGTGCTACCGAAACACGCTGATTCCCATGTTTGACAACGGCCAATGGAAAGAATACCTTTTAAAAGCCTCCAGCCTGCATCTCCACTTCCACGATCAGGCATGGCAGGTCTGGGCGCTTCTGGGTGTTTCGCCGCAAACCTTCTATTGCCTGCCACGCAATATCGACGAATTGTTGGCGCACTCATCTGCCAGGGCCAGACTCAAATCCCTGTTTCAGGAATTATTTGCACTCGACCGTGAAGTGTCGCATTTATTGCAGGAGTGCTTATCTTTGCTGCAATCATAAAAAGACTTAATCTGATCTGAAAGGAGACCACCTATGCTTAACTTCGAAAAAGCCACCCCAGAGGAAACTGGCATTCCCAGCGAATGCATCGTCCGCTTTATAGACCGTCTGCAAAGAAGGCAGATCCCCATGCACAGCCTGCTGATCATGCGCCATGACAGGCTGGTCTTTGAGGGCTATTATGCCCCCTGTACCGCGGACAGCCCACACCGCATGTTTTCCATCAGCAAGAGCTTCACCTCCATCGCGGTCGGACTGCTGATCGACGAGGGAAAGCTTTCGCTGGACGACCCGATTATCCAGTACTTTCCTGAAAAGCTGCCCGCCAAAGAGAACATACACCCCTGGATTTCCCAAATGACCATCAGGGACATGCTGATGATGCGCTCCTGCCACGCATCAACTACATACAAGCTCGACATGCAGTCGGACTGGGTGGCAAGCTTCTTTACCACGCCGCCCACACATGCCCCCGGGACCCTGTTCCACTATGACACGTCCGCGGCGCACACGCTCTGCGCCCTGGTTGAAAAATTAAGCGGGCGCACTCTGCTGGATTATTTAAAAGAAAAACTTCATATCCTTGGATTTTCACAGGAATCGTATATGCTCAAAGATCCTTTTGGTGTATCGATGGGCGGAAGCGGCCTTGTCGCGCTCCCGTTAGATTTGATGAAATTTGGCTATTTTGTCGCACACAGGGGACTTGTCCTTGGAGAGCAGCTCCTGTCGGCCTCCTATATCGACCTGGCCGTATCGCCCCTGACAGCCACCTGCGTGACGGCACCGCTGCCAAGCGAGGCACAGGGATACGGACTACAGTTCTGGCGCAATGAGAAAAATGGCTTTACCTGCTACGGCATGGGCGGACAGCTCATCATCTTCCTGCCGGACTGCGACCTTATCTGCGTGACCACTGCGGATACGCAGAGCATACAGGGCGGCAACCAGCAGATCTATGATGCGCTGTACGAGGAGATTCTTCCTTATTTGCAAACTGGCGTTCTCGTTCAAAATAAGGAAGCCGAACAGCCGCTTTACGAAACGCAGGCTGCCCTTGCAATAAAGCCGTTAGAAAGCGCTGCCCCGCCAAAAATCTTTTCTGAAATCAATGGCAGCTCCTTCCATGTACAGACCAAAGCCTCGGATTTCCAGAATTTCAGTGTTTATATCAATGAAGATAACGGTACGCTGTCCTTTACTTATAAACACACAGCCTATGATATCCAGTTCGGCATAGGAAAGATGCAGACAGGGATTTTCCCCATTTACAACCTGCGCTATGCCGCGAGCGGCGCATGGCTTATGGACGGCACACTGCTCATCAGGACGCATATTATCGACGCCTATGTCGGCTGCGTACAGTTCCAGCTGTCCTTCCACGACGATGGCGAACTTACCCTGTTCATGACCAAAAAGGAGGAAAGCCTCTTTCATGAGTTTCAGGGGCATCTTTACTGTAAAAAGTTACACTAGTAACTGTGCTGTATTACCAAAGCGGGCAGGGAACGCCTTCCCTACTCGCTGCAGGGCACCTGCTGCAAATTTATATCCAACGAACAAACACGCCCTACAAGAACCACCGCCTCAGCCGCACCGTAAACACTGTCTGCACCCCGGGCTGGCTCTCGAGTGTGACATCGCCGCCCATCTGGTTTGCGAGGTTTCTCGCGATGGTAAGCCCCAGGCCGTTTCCCTGTATGCTGCGGCTGCGGGAATCCTCCATCGTATAAAGCCGCTCAAACACGCTGGCGGCGAACTGCTTCTCGATGCCCTTCCCATGATCTGCCACGTCAATGTATATATCCCCCTGCTCCTCCCGCAGAAAAAATCCCAGGTATTTGCCGTCGCTGCCGTACCGTATGGCATTTGACAGGAGATTATTTATAATCCTGCCAATCGCGTCCCTGTCCCCCGCCACCAAAACAGCCTGCTCCGGAATCGAAATCTCCACCTCAAAATCCCTCTGGACCAGAAGATCATAAAAACCAAGCACATTCTCACGGCACAGTTCACTGATATTGATTTTTTCCATCTCTATCTTCCTGTCGCCGGCTTCGAGCTTTGCCAGGGTAAAAAACTGGTCGATCAGCTCCATTACCTGATTTGCCTTCGCCTCCACCTTCTGCAGCATTTCGTCCATATCATAACCCTGACTGTGGGATATCGCCGGATTTTCATTCCCAGGATTTTTTAAGCGCATAATCTCCAGATACCCCAGTATGACCGTCAGCGGCGTCTTGATGTCATGTGAGATGTTTGCGAGCATTTTCTTGGAGGACAGCTCCTGCCTTATAAAATCCGCCTTCATTTTCTGACGGTCTAACAGCAGCAGGTTGATCTGCCCGCACAGCTCCTTCAATACTTTATCGTCCGTGAAAACCATGATCTGCTCACTGCTGTCATTCTGCAGGATTTCGGACAGCTTGTCGCTGATTTGTTTTAACTGCGCCCGTGTCGTCCTGTTCATTTCACGTCCCCCAGCTTGTAGCCGATTCCCCACACTGTGACCACGTATTCCGGATCGCGGGGATTGTCCTCAATCTTGTTGCGCAGCCTGCTGATATGGACATTGACCGCATTCTCATCGCCCATGTAGGCGTCATTCCACACCAGATAGTACATTTGTTCTTTTGTGTAAACCTTTTTTGGATTTTTCATGAGCAGATGCAGGATCGCAAACTCCTTTGCCGTCAGCTCGATTTTCACCCCGCTTTTCGTGACGGAATAATCCTTGGTGCACAGCGTCAGCTCCCCCCTTGTGATACTGTCCTCCTCCGCGTCGGCGCCGGCCGCGTACTGCGTACTGCGCCTGATGTTTGCCTTGATCCGGGCGAGCACCTCCGTGACAGAAAAGGGCTTTGTGACATAATCATCTGCGCCAAGCCCCAGTCCCAGCGTCTTGTCCGAATCCGTGTCCTTCGCGGAGATAATCATGATCGGCACTGTGCTGGACGCCCTTATGGTCTTCATGACCTCCATTCCGCTGAGTTTGGGAATCATCAGGTCTAATAATACGATGCTGTACTCGTCCGCAAAAAATTTCTCGCAGGCGCTCTCCCCGTCGCAGGCCGTCACCACCTCAAAATGCTCCGTTATGAGAAAATTTTCCAGCATCTCTCTGATCTCTGTGTCGTCTTCAACCAACAGTATCTTCATTATATATGTTTCCCTTCTATCTGTTCATTCCATTCATCATAAAATTCTTTCAGAAACCCATGCATATATCCATCCCGTTTCCGGGCTTTTCATAGAAATGATTTATTGTTGTGCCTTTATTATTCCGATACTCAGTTTCGTCCATATTTAGATTTGGTTGGCAATCCGGAATGTGAATCGCCCTATAATCATGTCCTGAACAAACATTTTCAAACAATTCCTTTATTTTTTTGTTTAAGCATATATTAGGTCTGTTCATATGCGCACCTTATATGATCCATTTTTTCAAATAAGCGGCTACGCCATCCTCCTCGTTTGAAAGTGTGATATCATCAGCAATGTCTTTGACCTCTTGTACTGCATTTCCCATTGCCACACCAATGCCGCATATCTTTAACATGCCTATATCTGCATAATCATCTCCAAAGGCAACGATTTCCGATACATCTGCATGGCACGCTTCACATACTGCCAATATTGCTTTTTCTTTTGTAATCCCGTTTTTCGTAAACTTGTACCAATCGCCATCCGAAAAATGCTGACTGTCGAGTCCTGAAAAATGTTCACATAATTTCTGCGCCAAATCGGGACTGTGTATCTCAACACATATCTTTAAAGCTTCGCCCTTAAAGTCCGTAAAATCCGTATATATGCTGTCCCCCCAGCTTTTGTCCTGCTCTTTTGGATTCGTTTTATAATTCCAATAATGTGCATCCAGTGTGTCAACCGTAATTTCGCAATCCATACCACATATTTTTCTTGCTGATTCAATAAAGTCCATTGTCTCTATTATTGAAAAAGAAGAAGACATGATGATTTTTCCGTTTGCCCGTACCAATGCCCCGCCGCTGGAAATAAGGATATCCGGCTTCAGTTCTCTTAAAAAGCCCAGACAATTTTGTTCGCCCCTTGATGTTGAAATACCGATCAAATACCCGTATTCTTTACATTTGGATAATATTTCCAGCGTGTACTCAGATATAGTTTTATCATTTCTTAACAAAGTGCCATCTAAATCGAAAAGTAATATTTGAGGTTTTTCCATGCTATGTTCCTCCAAAAGCCAAGCTCTTTTAATCATGTGCCATGAATCCATGATAGCACATCCTTTTGTATTTATCATCAAAAAGTTTTAAGACATCATCTCTTTCATTTATATCAAAAAGTGAATGCAAAACCACCTGTTGCATTCACTTTATGAATTCCTACAGCAAATCTTTCTTCTCTACATGATAGACCGATAAAAATACGGACACCGCCGAGAGCACAAACAGTACCCCGTAAAACGGAATATTATTGACCAGGCTTGCCGAACCAATGTTTCCCTGCGTAAAACACACGATGATGACTGCTGCCACAATCGTCGCTTTGGAGGACTTCAATTTCAGCCCAACCGGCAGTGCGATATAGGCAATGCTCACCATTGCCGCCGAGCGGAGTAAAATATCCAGCCAGAAGGACAACGCGCCGAATGTGATGTCCGCGGCCGATATTCCCAGGTAAGGGCGCGCCAGCAAAAGAATGGCATAGATCACAAGCTTGCTTGCAACCATCGCCGCCAGGTTGAAAATCCACACCGCAGCCATCTGCGACAACAATATTTTCCTGCGTTTGATTGGATAGGAAAACATTAAATTCATCGTCTTTTTAGAATAAGCGCCCACGATAAAGGACGCGAGCATGACCCCTGTAAAGACAATGTATGTCATATTGACAAAGAGCTCCACAGAGGTTCCAAGCATTCCTCTTCCGTAAAACTGCATTGTCTCATTGGCCTCGAGCTCCCCTGCCATCGCTAACATAAATACCGCAAGCACCGCCGTTGCGATCGCTGCATTTCGGATATACTTTATAATGTTATTTTTCTTCCATTCCAGCCGGATCAACTTTATCATAGTGTGTCTCCCTCCCCTGTCACCTTCAAAAAATAGTCCTCCAGACTCTCCGTTTTCCTGCCGATAAACTGAATCGCGACCTCGTTTAACGCAAGCGTCTTCGAGATCGCGCCTGTGTCCGCCCCACTGTCATAAATGCGTATCGTATGGCCGTCAACCACCCTGAAATTCTTCAATTCCAGCTTGTCAGAAAGGACATACGCCGCCTTTTTCGTATCCTTTGCCGCAAGCTCTATATATGCAGTGTTCATCTCGGCAATCTCCTGCATGGAAACCTCACGCATCATTTTTCCATGATTGATGACGCCGATCGTATCGGCGATACTCTCCACCTCCGAAAGCATATGGCTGGATATGATAATCGTGATCCCGTACTCTGTGCACAGCGTCCGAAACAGCTCCCGAAGCTGCTTCATTCCCGCCGGGTCCAGCCCGTTTGTCGGCTCGTCGAGCACCAGAAGCTCCGGCCTGCACAGAATCGCGCGGGCAATTCCCAGACGCTGCTTCATCCCCAGCGAATAGCGTTTTACCTGCTGGTCTTTTGCCTCCATAAGCCCGAGCATTTCCAGGGCCTGATCCACACTGCCGGGCACATAATACCCCATATACTCACAGTGCAGCTGCAGATTGTCCCGCCCGCTCATGTGCTCATAGAAACACGGAAACTCTATGATGCTCCCCATCCGCTTCAACACCTCATACGATTCCGGCGTCAGCGTCTCCCCAAAGAGCTCCACCGTCCCGCAGGTCGGCTTCCAGAGATTGGTGAGCATCTTCATCACCGTCGTCTTCCCTGCGCCGTTTGGCCCGAGAAATCCGTAGATTTCCCCTCTTTTTATGTGGATATTGACTTCCTTCACAAGCTCCCTGCCGCCAATGATTTTCGTCAGCTGGTTTGTCTGTACGATATTTTCTGATTGATCCTTTATTGCTAGCATATTTCCTGCCTCCTCTCTGATGAACCGGACAAAAATAAGCAGTTTTTGTTATTTTTGTTCCGTTTCTAAAATCATGATAGCAGTTC
>CAJUQZ010000143.1:0-2278 GCA_910588755.1 uncultured Lachnospiraceae bacterium
GCTATATCGCGCTCTGGACGGGGGTTGCAAACGGTGCGGAGGACATTCTCCTTCCTGAGAAGTACAACTTTGACGAGCAGGAGTTGATCAACAATATCGTGCGGAGCAGGAAGAAGGGCAAGACGCATCACATTATCGTGAATGCGGAGGGAATCGGCCACTCCACGTCAATGGCAAAGCGCATCGAGGCGGCGACCGGCATTGAGACGCGGGCGACAATCCTTGGCTATCTGCAGCGCGGCGGGAATCCGACCTGTAAGGACAGATTCTATGCGTCCATCATGGGCGCTTACGCGGCGGATATTCTCTGTGACGGCAAGTCCAACAGGGTGGTTGCATACAAGCATGGTGCGTTTGTAGATTACGATATCGAGGAAGCGCTCAATATGAAGAAGACGATTGACGAGTATCAGTACGATATCTGCAGAAAACTGTCGAGATAACAGGGCCTTAATGAAATGAGCAGTCGGGCAGCGAAGAAGTATCTTCCTGCTCGATTTTCACTGTCATGGAAAATGGCGGGGAGTGCCATTGAATAGCTGTTATCGTTTTTCGGATGGTATTATTGTATAATATAAGTAAAGGGAATCATGGAATCATGGGGTTAGAGTTCAAGAAAAAGAAGATTGCGGCAAGAAAGTCCACTACCAGACTGATTGCGTCTGGTTTTGCGCTGATCATATTGACCGGCGCGCTGCTGCTGACACTGCCTATAGCGAACCGGTCGGGGCATGGAAATCTGTTAAATTCACTTTTTACGGCAACCTCTGCAACCTGTGTCACAGGTCTTGTCGTTGTGGATACATACCAGAACTGGACACTTTTTGGACAGCTGGTGATACTGTGTATGATACAGGTGGGGGGCCTTGGTTTTATGACAATCGGCGCCTATATCTCAGTGCTGCTTAAAAAGCGCATCGGCCTGCAGGAGCGGGAGCAGCTTGTAGAGAGCGTTAACACACTTGAAATAGCAGGTGTTGTGCGTCTGGTCAAGAAGATTGTCCAAGGGGCACTCTGCATCGAAGGATTGGGTGCGGTGCTGCTTTCGTGCAGGTTCATACCGCGGTTTGGCGTCGCGCGGGGGATTTATTTCTCCATCTTTCATGCGATTTCTGCCTTCTGTAATGGCGGATTTGACCTGATGGGGGTGAATGAGAAATACGCCTCGCTCGTCGCGTTCGAGGGAGATATCGTTGTCAACCTGGTTGTTGTGACATTGATTCTTGTGGGTGGTATTGGTTTCATTGTATGGGACGATGTGGTGCGCAATAAGTGGCATTTCAGAAAATATCTGCTGCACAGCAAAATTGTAATCACGACGACACTGGTTTTGACAATAGCTGGAACGCTTCTGTTTCTGGTTACGGAGAATCAGGCAGCTTTTGCGGGCATGAGTCCCTCTGAAAAATTTTTAGGCGCGCTGTTCTCTGCCGTGACGCCAAGGACAGCCGGCTTTAACACTGTTGACACGGCGGCGCTGTCTAATTCGGGCAAATTAATAACAATGGTTATGATGTTTATTGGAGGCAGTCCTGGCTCTACGGCAGGCGGTGTCAAGACGACATCAATGGTCGTACTCCTGTTCTATGCGGTAGCGATGGTCTTAAACAGGGAGGATATCAACCTCTTTGGCAGGCGGCTGACGAATGAGGTGGTGAAAAAGGCAAATGCAGTGGTGATCATCAACGCGTCACTATCGTTTGTCGCGACGGTCATTATTATGACATTACAGCCGTTATTAAATTTTGAGGATGTGTTGTTCGAGGTGCTCTCCGCGATTGGAACGGCTGGTATGACCGTCGGAATCACGAGAGAGCTAAATATAATATCGCGCGTTATTATAATAGTATTAATGTATTGTGGGCGACTAGGAAGTCTGTCATTTGCACTGGTTTTTGCACAGAAAAAGAGTGCGCTGGCTGTGCGGCAGCCGCAGGAGAAGATTATCGTGGGGTAGGTCGCGTAACCGAAAAGGAGAAAAGGAGGTAGAAGATGAAATCAATATTAATCATAGGTATGGGACGCTTCGGACACCATCTGGCGGCCAATTTTCTGGAGAATGGCCATGATGTCATGATCGTTGATGAGGACGAGGAAAAGCTTGAGGACATGGTTCCGCATGCGACGAGCACCAGAATCGGGGACTGTACGAGCGAGGAGGTGTTAAAAAGCATTGGCGTCCGGAACTTTGACGTCGTGTTTGTGTGTATCGGGACGAATTTTCAGAGTAGTCTCGAGATCACAAGCCTTGTGAAGGAGCTTGGTGCAAAGCGTGTCA
>CAJUQZ010000143.1:2288-11247 GCA_910588755.1 uncultured Lachnospiraceae bacterium
TCGGCATCAATAACTTCGACATCTGTTTTGTCTGCATTGGCACCAATTTCCAGAGCAGTTTGGAAATTACCAGTCAATTGAAGGAGTTGGGCGCACCATATGTCATCAGCAAGGCAACCAGGGATATTCAGGCAAAATTTTTGCTCAGGAACGGGGCGGACGAGGTTATTTACCCGGACAAGGACATCGCGGAGAAGTGGGCGGAGCGCTACAGCCTGGACAATATCTTTGACTATATCGACTTGCCTGGTGCATTTGGAATCTATGAGATGCCACCGCTCAAGGAGTGGGTGGGCCACAGTATCCGTGAGTCCAACATTGCCGCGACACATAAGGTTTCTATCCTTGGCATTAAGAAAAAGCACGAGGAGGAGATGAGCGTGATGCCCTCGGCAGACTATATTATCAGGGATACGGACCATCTGATGGTGATGGCAGGAAACGAAGTAGCAGAGCGGTTGCTCGAGCAGAACAGGCATAACTTTGCAAAGGCAGCTTCGGAAAGGAAACGGTAGCTTCAGGTATGATATCAAGCACAGCAAACAGTAAGGTAAAGCGGCTTACAGCGCTGGTACAGAAGGCGAAGCTGCGCAGGGAGGAACAGCTCTTTGTCGTGGAGGGTGTCCGCATGTTTAGAGAGGCACCTGATAGCTGGATCAGGGAGGTGTATGTGTCGGAGACTTTCCTGCACAGATGCGGACGGGAATGTGAACATACATTCGATCCTGCAATCGGGGAAAAATTGAATCAATATCGTTATGAGGTGTTGACAGATGAGGTGTTCAGGAAGGTCTCTGACACGCAGACACCGCAGGGGGTGCTGTGTGTGCTCGCGATGCCGCACTATGAGCTTTCTAGCACAGCCGGGAAGGCGGACTGCGCAGGTATATGGCAGACAGACACTGGCCGGCCGCTGCTTCTTGTGCTGCTAGAAGATATGCAGGATCCGGGCAATCTGGGAACGATCCTGCGCGCGGGTGAGGGAGCCGGCATCGATGGCGTGATTATGACGCGGCGGACGGTGGACATATTTAACCCCAAGGTCATTCGCGCGACGATGGGCTCAATTTACAGGGTTCCGTTTTGGGTTGTGGATGATCTGGGAGGGGCGATTGGTTTCCTCAAAAATAAGGGCATACAGGTCTATGCGGCGCAGATGGATGGCAGTGTGGACTACGACGAACCAGATTACACCAGGCCGGCGGCCTTTCTCATCGGGAATGAGGGGAACGGGCTTTTGCCTGCGACAGCTGCACAAGCGTCACAGTACATAAAGATTCCGATGGCGGGACAGGTCGAGTCCCTCAATGCGGCAGCGGCGGCGGCAATATTGATGTACGAGGCAGCCAGACAGCGCAGAAAGCAATAAGACAGGTGTGATTTATCAATAGAATAAGCAGGAAGAGGAGAGCGCGTAGGATTATGAAGATTGGATTTGTAGGACTTGGAAATATGGCATCGGCTATGATCGGGGGAATGATTGGGACAGGGGCATTCCAGGCAGGGGAAATTATAGGCTCTGCAAGGACACAGGAAACGGCGGACCGCATTGCACAGAAATTCGGCATTGCCACTGGGACGGACAACCGCGAGACGGCAAGGCAGGCAGATGTGCTAATCCTTGCCGTGAAACCCATATTTTTGGCGGAGGTCATCGCAGGGATTCGGGACGATGTGGATGAAAAGCGCACGCTTGTGATCTCCATAGTGTCAGGTAGGTCAATTGAATGGATCGAACATGAATTTGGAAAAACGCTTCGAATCATACGCTGTATGCCCAACACACCGGCTATGGTGGGCGAGGGTTGCACCTGTGTCTGCCTCAAAGAGAGCGTTTCTGACGAGAAGACTTACGCTGTGGATCAGGAGACGGCACTTAGGATTATGGGCAGCTTTGGCAGGGCGGGCATTCTCCCTGAACGGCTGATGGACGCCTTTGTCGGCGTGGCCGGGAGTGCGCCTGCGTATGTGTTTGTGTTTATCGAGGCGTTGGCAGATGCCGCGGTCCGCGCGGGAATACCTAGAAAGCAAGCGTATGAATATGTGGCGCAGACTGTGCTTGGCAGTGCTAAGATGGTGCTCGAGACAGGCATGCACCCGGGTGCGCTCAAGGATATGGTGTGTTCGCCAGCAGGCACGACGATCGAGGCGGTCAGGGTACTCGAGGAAAAGGGACTGCGCGCGGCGGTCATTGATGCGGTTGGGGCATGCGTCGAGAAATCGAGAAGCATTTAAACACTTCTAAACAAAATATAAATTTTAAAAAAACAGGAGTTCGAGACTTGACAAGTCGAGAACTCTTTGTTATTATATAAAATCGTAATAGGTGTTAACAAATATGTAATATTTGTCGATAAAATGTAAAACAAGAGTAATTATTCGCATACATTAGTGTAAGAAGTGGTTCAAAATCAGACAGTCAAGACTGCTTTTGCAGACAAATAACATATTGTAACAGGAAATGGAGCAGATTATGAAGACAAATTGTAAAAAGTGGAAATATCTGTTGTACATCATAGCAGTTATGACCGCGTTTGCGTCTATTCCGATCAGCACACAGGCAGCGGATCTGCAGGTGCGGTTGACGGAGTCCACAGACAAAAAACAGGAAACCACATCAGACAAGATGAATTCAGCAGATAATGCAAATGCACCTAAGGTGATCAAAACAAGTAGTACAGGGACAAAGGTTTCGCCAAGGGGTGAGGCGCTTACAGCCTTCACAAAGAGCCTGATGGTATTGCAGCCCCAGATACAGCCAGAATCAACACTCGTGATGGCAAAGGTCAATGAGTATGTCAATATCCGGTTGGAGGCAAACCAGGAGTCCGAGAAGGTCGGCGTGCTCTACAAGGATTGCGGCGGGGATATTCTGGAGAAGAATGACGAATGGACAAAGATCAAGTCCGGCGATGTGACGGGCTGGATCAGAAACCAGTATTTATATTTTGGAAAAGAGGCAGAGGAGCTTGCAAAGGATGTGGGCGTACTCACAGCGTACTCCGAGACAGAGACGCTAAGAGTCAGGAAGGAGCCGAGCCTGGATGCAGGGATTGGCGGACTTCTGGCTGACGGACAGGCGGTGGAGGCTATCTCCGAGGAAGGTGACTGGGTAAAGGTCAGCTACGAGGGCGAGACAGGATATGTGGCTGCAGAGTATGTCAGGGTTGAGTTTGGTATAGATACCGCAGAGACGATGGAGGCCGTACTTGCAAGACAGGAGGCCGAGCGCAAAAGGGCGGCAGCCGATGCCGAGGCAAGAAGGGTACAGCAGAAGGAAGCCGTGATGGCATCCGCGTCTGAACTTGAGATTCTCGCAGCACTAATCCAGTGTGAAGCAGGCGGTGAGCCTTATGAGGGACAGGTGGCTGTCGGCGCTGTCGTGATGAACAGGGTGCGCAGCGGCGGTTATCCCAATAACATTACAGATGTTATCTATGCGTCAGGGCAGTTTGTACCTGCGTCAGGGGGACGCATGGAGTCGCTGATTCTGAATAAGACGACCAGGGCCTCCTGTATACAGGCAGCCCAGGAGGCGATTAACGGTGTCTGCAATGTCGGCGATGCACTGCATTTCCGCAGGAACAACGGCAGGGATGGACTGGTGATCGGAAATCATGTATTCTGGTAGGAAATAAAGAGCCGTATTAAGGCACTGTAATAAGGAGCTCTAAGCTGTAAATAGAAGCTTGCGGGAAAAGCGTGGTTCACAGAAGAACTACGCTTTTTCTTGCTCATTTTCAATAAATGTAGTAGAATACAAATATTGGCAAACTGGTATGAGGAGGAGAGTAACATGGATTTGAGAGGACGCAGTTTCCTGACATTAAAGGATTTTACGCCAGAGGAGATCACCTATCTGGTAGATCTGGCAGAGGCGTACAAGGATAAGAAAAAGAAGGGAGTTCTGCATGACACGCTTCGCGGGAAAAATATTGCCCTGATTTTTGAGAAGACGAGCACGCGCACGCGCAGCTCCTTTGAGGTGGCCGCGCATGATCTTGGTATGGGGACGACGTATCTGGATCCGTCGGGCTCACAGATTGGCAAGAAAGAGTCCATCGCGGACACGGCGCGCGTGCTCGGCAGAATGTACGAGGGAATAGAATACCGCGGCTATGGACAGGAGATCGTGGAGGAGCTTGCAAGATATGCGGGTGTTCCTGTGTGGAACGGACTTACCAACGAATATCACCCCACACAGATGCTTGCGGACGCGCTCACAATCAGGGAGCATTTTGGGTATCTGAAGGGTATCAGGTTGACCTACATGGGAGATGCGCGCTATAACATGGGCAATTCCCTGATGATTTTGTGCGCAAAGCTGGGTATGCACTTTACAGCGTGCACAGACAAGGAGTATTTTCCAGATGAAACGCTGGTGGCGCAGTGTGACGTGTACGCAAAGGCATCTGGCGCTACAATCACGCTGACAGAGGATGTGGACGCAGGGACAAAGGGGGCCGATGTGATCTACACGGACGTGTGGGTGTCTATGGGAGAACCCGACAGTGTGTGGGAGGAGCGTATCAGAAAGCTCTCCCCGTACAAGGTGACAAGACAGGTGATGGACAATGCAGGTGAAAAAGCTGTATTCCTTCATTGCCTGCCTGCGTTTCATGACCTGAAGACAAAAATTGGCAAAGAGCAGGGGGAGAAATACGGCTTCACCGAGCTCGAAGTGACAGATGAGGTGTTTGAATCGGGGCAGTCCCTTGTGTTTGACGAGGCGGAGAACCGCATGCACACAATCAAGGCGGTGCTTGCGGCGACGCTTGGGGGCTGCTGATAGGTAGTCAGGAGAAGATGCATTAGTATATCAAGGCAGTGCAGCGGAGACGTATAGCGGCTGCTGAATAGGCATTTTAGAAAAGAAAAAGAAGCATTAGTAATAAGGCGGTGCTTGCGGCGACGCTTGTGGGCTGCTGAATAGGAAATTTGTTATGAAAAATGAGGAGATATTGAGACAGCTGCGCGATGCGGGTGGCTACGTGAGCGGACAGGAGCTTTGTGAGCAGTACGGCGTGTCGCGGACGGCGGTGTGGAAGGCCATCAGACAGCTTGAGAAGGACGGGTATGTGATCGAGGCACAGAACAACAAGGGCTACAGGCTTGTGGAGAAGGATGGCGCGGATATTTTTACGAAGGTAGAGATTGAAAGCCATCTGGACACAGAATGGATCGGTAGAGAACTGTTGTTCTTGAAAGAGACCACCTCTACGAATATAGATGCCAAAAACCTTGCGGAAAAAGGGGATCCGGCAGGCGCAGTCGTAGTGGCGGACATGCAGACTGCAGGGCGCGGCAGGCGTGGCAGGGAGTGGGTATCCCCCGCGGGGAAGGACATCTACATGTCGCTGATGCTCCGTCCGCAGTGCAGGCCAGAGAAGGCGTCAGTGTTGACGCTTGTCATGGCCATGTCTGTATTGGAGGCAGTCCAGGAGTTTGTTTCACAGACCTGCGGCATCAAGTGGCCAAATGACATCGTGATCAACAACAAAAAAGTGTGCGGAATCCTGACAGAGATGAGTGCGGAGCTTGACAGGATCCATTATGTCATAATTGGCGTCGGCATCAATGTCAACCAGGAGCAGATAGCAGTGGAAATACAGGACAAGGCGACCTCGCTTTGCATAGAGGGCGGAGGGCAGATCAGGCGCGCGGCGCTGGTGGCGCGGGTGTTGCACTGCTTCGAAGAAAATTACGCCATATTTGAAAAAGACTGGGATTTTTCCGGTCTGGTGGACAAATACAACAGCTATCTGGTCAACCGCGGCCGGCAGGTGCGTGTACTGGATCCCAAGGGGGCGTATGACGGGATTGCAAAGGGGATCAACGAAAAGGGTGAACTGATCGTCGAGCGTGGGGACGATGGCAAAATAGAACTGGTGTACGCAGGCGAGGTATCCGTGCGCGGTATTTATGGATATGTGTAAGAGGGAAGGTTGTATGCAGGCACATTGTTATCAGAAGACGCAGGAACTTCCACAAAATAAGTTGCAGACGAGAAATAACACATATTATTTCTGAGTTGTTTCTTAGCACGTGTCTGGAAAATCATTTTCATACACGTCCTGTAAGAAAGCGGCAGCACGGAGGAAGAGTATGGAAGAAAAAGGCGGACGCATAGTCCTGTGCGGGGCAAATGCGTATGAGAAAAAATATTATTTTAATGAAAAGTTTAGCAGGATTCCTGAATCCATCAAGGAAGAACTGCATATTATATGTGTGTTGTTCACCGAGGAGGTCGGTGGTGTATTTACAGTCGTGTTTGAGGAGGACGGCAGTGTAAGTCTTGAGACAGATGCTTACGAGGAAGACATTTTATATGACGAGGTCAGCAGCGGGCTTCTTGTCCGGGAGATCCGGATGCAGCGGCAGGAGCTGTTAGAGTCACTGAGTGTTTATTACAGGGTGTTTGTGCTTCATGAGCCTGTTGACACCTTGATCGGAGCGGACTAGCGCTATAGGTTGATATGGTTCTATGATTCAAAAGGGAGATAGGGTATGATTTTAGTAGTTGATGTTGGAAATACAAACATAACCTTCGGGATATATGACAGGAAAAATCTGGTCACGACCTTCCGTCTGATGGCAAAGACACAGCGGACCTCGGACGAGTACGGCGTGCTGATCACGGAGCTGCTAAGTAAAAACCATGTCCATACCAGAGACATTGAAGGCGTGATCATCGCAAGCGTTGTGCCCAATGTAATGCACTCGCTCACAGGTGGCATCAAACGCTATGTGAACGAGAAGCTTATGATCGTGGGTGTGGGAATCAGGACAGGGATCAGGATTGTGACAGAAAATCCAAAAGAAATCGGGCCAGACCGCATTGTGGACGCGGTTGCTGCATATGAATTATATGGGGGGCCGGTGCTCGTCCTCGATTTTGGCACAGCAACGACCTATGATCTTGTCGATGAAAAGGGGTGCTTCTGTGCGGGAATCACAGCGCCAGGCATCCGTATCTCTGCGAAGGCACTCTGGGAGGACGCGGCAAAGCTCCCCGAAATCGAGATCAAAAAACCCGCCTCCATTCTGGCGCAGGAGACAATTACCAGTATGCAGGCGGGACTTGTGTACGGACAGATCGGACAGACGGAGTATATCGTAAACCGCGTGAAAAAAGAAACGGGTTATGAGAACCTCAAGGTAGTGGCGACAGGAGGGCTTGGGCGTATCATAGCAGAGGAGACAGACGTGATACAGGAATACAACAGTGCGCTGACACTGGAGGGACTTAGGATTATCTATGAAAAAAACAACAGATAACACATCCGGCAGACAGCTTCGGATTGGGGCTGTTACCCTTGAAAATAATGTTGTGCTCGCACCGATGGCAGGGGTTACAGACCTGCCATTTCGACTGATCTGTAAGGAGCAGGGGGCGGGGCTTTTGTGCATGGAGATGGTCAGTGCCAAGGCAATTCATTTCAACAACAGAAATACCGCGGCGCTGATGGAGATCCACCCGGAGGAAGGACCTGTTTCCTTGCAGCTTTTTGGTTCGGAACCGCAGGTCATGGCGGAGGCGGCCGCACGCATTGAGGAACGTAAGTTTGATATTCTGGATATCAATATGGGCTGTCCAGTGCCCAAGGTGGTCAACAACGGCGAGGGAAGTGCGCTGATGAAAAATCCAAAGCTTGCGGGAGAGATCATATATGCAGTCTCCCATGCGGTCAAAAAGCCTGTAACCGTAAAGTTTAGAAAAGGCTTTGACGACGACAGCGTCAATGCCGTGGAGTTTGCCAGAATCGCCGAGGCAAACGGCGCAGCAGCAGTCGCAGTGCATGGGCGGACAAGGGAGCAGTACTATTCAGGAAAGGCGGACTGGGATATCATCAGGCAGGTAAAGCAGGCTGTGCGCATACCAGTCATTGGAAACGGAGATGTGACGGATGCTATCATGGCAGCAAAAATGCTTGAGGAGACAGGGTGTGACGGCATCATGATAGGCAGGGCAAGCCGTGGTAATCCGTGGATATTCCGGGAGATCAACAGTTATCTTGACCAGGGTACGATCCCTGCACGCCCGACAAAGGAGGAGGTCTGCGACATGATATTGAAGCATGCGCAGCTGGAGCTTGCCTATAAGGGAGAGTATACCGCGGTGCGCGAGATGCGTAAACATGTGGCATGGTACATGACAGGATACCCCCATTCTGCGAAGCTTCGCAGGATGGTGAACGAGATAGAGACCTTTGATGAGCTTGTCAAGGGGTTGAGATTCATTCTTAATGGCTTGACATGACAGTTAAAAAACGCTATAATGGGCTGAATGTGAAGGTTTAATATAGAATATCAGGTCGATGGCCATAAAAATATATGAAGTAGTGAAAGGGAGTAATTACATGGAAACAAAGAAGAACTTATTGACGCGCGAGGGACTGAAAAAGTATGAAGACGAGCTGCATGAACTCAAAGTAGTCAAGCGCAAAGAAGTAGCGCAGAAGATCAAGGAGGCAAGGGAGCAAGGGGATCTCTCGGAAAATGCGGAGTACGATGCAGCCAAGGACGAACAGCGCGACATCGAGGCGCGCATCGAGGAGCTTGAGAAAATCCTCAAAAACGTGGAAGTCGGCGATATGGACGAGGATGGACACGATCTCGACAGGGTGAGCTTCGGGCTTGCCGTCAAAGTGAAGGACAACGAGTTTGACGATGAGATGGAATTTAAGATTGTGGGTGCGACAGAGGCCAACAGCCTGAAAGGAAAGATCTCAAACGAGTCGCCGCTCGGAAAGGCGCTGATCGGCGCGCAGAGAGGTGACGTGGTCACAGTGGAGGCGCCGGCGGGCGTCATCGAGTATACAATATTGGATATTTACAAGCCCGAATAGGGCATGAAAGGTGCCAGATTACAGACGGAAAGTAGAATAAGAGAGTGCATATGTAAAGGTGCCAGATTACAGGCAGAAAGAAGAAAAGAGACTGTACATTTAATAAAGGT
>CAJUQZ010000144.1:0-8162 GCA_910588755.1 uncultured Lachnospiraceae bacterium
CTTACCAAAAAAGAGGTATTTTTTTCCAAAGACACAAACTATTTTACACTACCTCTCATACAAAAATACTGTATAACACAATTCTAAAATGGGTTTTGTCCTGCCCTACATTAAACTCCTAATCTGTCCCAACAAACCAATTATGCACCTTCTAACTTATTATTATCAAAAAAGAAACGATACAGGAAATTCCCTATACCGTTTCTTTTTCTTCTTTGTATTGTTTCCTTCCTGCGCTGCCAGTCCCATACAAGCCATCATACTTACCGATAAAATTCAAAATAAATTACATATTTACCTGTACTATAATCATATAAATGATAACTTTCTTCTGTTGTCGTATATTCTGGATGAAACAATACATCCATGTCAGTGTAACCACTTCGCGGTGTATCCGTCACATCACGCCATTTTATCTTTCCGCCCGTCTTATCGCCTGCTAAAATGACAGGAACTACTCTATATAATCCTTGCGCATTTGCGGTTCTATAGATTGATATATACGGATTAGCCGAATCCACCTTAAATCCTTCCACACCAGAGATGATCGGATCATCATCATATCCTAACGTAACCCATTGATCTCCTGATTTTTTCTGGACTATTGTACGGAAACACTGCTGGTCTGTGTTCATCTCGTATCCCGTTATCTCCAAATTAACAATAAACGCACTATGCTCACTTACATTGCCATTGTTTCCATTTAACCGTATCGGCTCGGATTCACTTCCTACAGAAGTAACCCGCTCACTTACTGTCAGCGCATTATTTGATGAAGCATCCTCTCTTGTATAAAATGACATTTCCGATTTAGGAATCATAAATGTCTGTTTCACCTCTGCAATACCCTGAACCTTATCGTAGCATTCCTGATACTTCGTATATGGCCACCAGTACTCACTAGCACTTGGTAGATCCCTCTTCCATTGCTCCTGTGTCGGCTTCCATAGTGTAAAGCCTGCTTCCGCCCAGCCTCTTCCAGGTTCAAGCAGCTCTTCATCCAATGGCCAGTAAATCAGCTTATCTGTCTTGTTATACAACACGCTCACAATTTCAATTGCGTATTCTTTATCAGGACGGAACAGATATGACATAGGCACATAATTCGCCCACGCCTGTGTCGTTGGTCCGCTATCCATCATGTGATATTTGCTCCATGTTACAGCGTCTAATTCCTTATATCGGTAAAAACTTGCCTGTTCCAGCCATGTACCCCATTCAAAGACATCAGCCCGTACATTCACAATATCCTTAATAAATGTATAATCCTTTCCTCTCTTGAATCCATCCGCCACAATAAATGCACTTTTCACCTCAATAAAGTCAAATACAATTCCTTCAGGATAAGAAGCATCAACACCCTTTATGTAATTTAGCCCGGATCTGTTGCGCTCCTTGTCACCAAATTTGCCCATTGCATGGAGCGAGGTTGCCCTTATCTGTACACCATCTGGTAGGGCCTTGTTCAATGTAAATGTGACAGTCTGTGTACCATCTTCCTTCGAACCGTATTTTACATTTGAGAAATATTCCCCATACTTGTCAATTTCTATCTCGGTGACTTTGTTATTCCTGTCTTTATAGTATAGGCTCCACATCAGCTTAAACGGACTTATCTCATCGTAACGGCTCTCCCATACAGGCTCGTATTCATTCGTCTTCATCTGTCGTCCGAAATAATCTGTCCCTTCAATACCAGATGCCTTTGCCTCGAGTGTAATTGTACTTCCTGCCTTATTATTGAATACTGACTTATCAGCGATCTCAACCTTCTGAACCCGCCGTACTTCCAGATACACCGTAACTGTATCAATCGGCCTGTTCATCTCCGCGCTGTCATATGCCAGTACAGTCATCTTTATCCGGCCATCCTTCTCACCTAAGCCATCATTAATTTTGCTTCCCTTTTCCTTTTCAGAAATCTTAAGCTTTATGTCACATTGGCTGGACGCATTTGGTATAATCCACTCCACAGCTCCATTTTCCCCAGTTTTCTTATTCCCGTTTAGCACAATCGTGTTGTCTGGATCGCTGCTTCCTTCCAGTTTGACTTTTAATACTGCCACTTTCGCACCATTTACAATATGTACTGGTACTACCATCGCTTTTTCAGGGTTTTCACCCTGGTACGGTTCAACAATAATACTCTCCTTTGCCACTTTAATAGAATCCTTTTTCTTTAAAGTATACGAGCCTTCAATGTATTTGTCAGGCGCTTCTGTATAAATATAATTATATTTATTTCTTCCCTTCGTCCCATCCTCATTTGGATGCAGCGCCCTCGCAGTAACCACCAGCTCCCAATCATTTGGGAATGCCTTTCTTGTAATAATGTTGACTGCTGGCGATTCCCTGTTCAACGCGAAACTGTTAATAGCAAAATACTGATTACTTTGTGATCCTGTCGTACTTTCTGCTATGGCTCCTACAGATGCGCCTTCTGCCCCATGTTCATAGTATGTCACTACTGCGCCGCCCTTTGTTTCCGCCTGCTCCTCGCCCGCTATTTTAAGAACCCAGCTAAACTCAACCGCAAATGGATTGTACTGCTTATACTGTTCCTCCGTCTCAGTATTCATAAAACCGGCTGTATCATTAAAAAACAAATTTGTACCATTGATTCTTGCCTTAAACTGATACTCTGCACCAACACCCCATTCGCCGTTTACTGATTTACCATCCCCTGTCATGAGCTGATAATCAATCTTCAAATTCCCTTTTCTGACCTCACCTGACTGCTCCTGTGGATTCACTCTTCTTACATACACTTCCACTGTCAACTGAGTAGCAGTACTTCCCTGGGAATGGATTTTTAATGTAATGACACCATTATTATCTCCTTTTGCCTTTTCATTCAATGTTATCTTTAACTTATTACCAGACTCAAAAACTGGTATAACTCCCGCATCACCCGGATTTGCAATCTCCGTACTGCCTATGTAGACAGAACATTCCGGATTCACTACACGTACTCCATTGAGCGTATAAGTCTGACCGGGAACCATCAATAGCTTCGTAGCTTTCAACTTTGGCACCGTAATTTCTGCCTCGCCTGAATAATCACCATAAGCGCTTGACGCCTTATTGATACCAGCCGCATGTGTTGACTCCGCCTTTATGATGAGCTTTGTATTTGAATCAAAGTTTTCTGTCAGCTTTACCGTAAGCCCAGCAGGTTGTTTCGAACTGATCTTATCCTCAGTATGCTTATCGTCTATCCCCATCTTTTGATTGCCAACCATCAAATAAGTATCGTCCAGGCTGATATACTTCTTAACTTCCTCCTCATTTGTAAAGACAATCTTATTTTCATCTCCAACACGTTCTACTTGAAAATTTGCTATCTCTGTATCAAAATTACCTGGAGTACTGCTGCATACCATCAATTGACCGCTCCATGTCACCATATATGGATTCTTATAGTTATCCTCGTTGGAACCACCCACTATCTTGGCTGCATTCTGGCAGATTACATCTGCGTATATTGTATACTCCCCGGTCCCAGCATTCTGGTTTTTCTGTGTCTTAACCTCAGTCACACAGCGAATATCAATATGAATCATCTTACTGCACAATTTTGTTCCGTCAGGATTCTTTACATATACTTCAACGTATTCACCACTGCTGTTTCTGTTATCGCTGTTTACACTGACCGTAATACTGTCTGCTGCTTTAGAAACCGTAATCCCATCTGAAGCCGAAACATCAAAGGATTTGTCAGCACCTCTACCTCTGACATCCACGCCAACTGTATAGGATTCACCCGGCACAAGGATCAGGCTGCTGTCATCAACATGAATGGATGCTTTCGGGGGAAGGGCGCTTGTAGATACGGCAATCTCCTCATTTCGCGCATTCATCGTATAGCGCACCGGGTATTCCTTGTTATTTTTTGCCACTATCATATCGAGAATCACAGTATGCGCTACATCAAACTCGCTCACATCTGCCTTGAAATCCTTAATGTTGCCAGCCAGTATCTGTGCGTCGCTTGTTGTCTCTGTGCCATCAGCTGCCTTTACAGTTTCCCGATATTCCAGATTTTTATTCTCCTCATTAAATGAAACCTTGTATACAACGTTACCCTTTTTCATCTCTAGGGTTGGTGCACTGAAGCTCACTTCAGTAGCATTCTGGATAATGCCACTGATTCTATTTGCGGCAAACTGTGCCTCCTGCTGAATCTCTGATTCCGTACTGCCCTTCTGGTAGCTTCTCGCGCTAAATACCAGCACGCCGCCAATCGTAGCAGTAATCACTGAAAAAATTGCCACGGCACATATCACTTCCACAAGCGAAAGTCCTTTATTATCAGAATCGCCTGTATTCAAGAATAACCTGCTCCTTATTTTATCTGCTAATGCTTTCATAATAATTTCCTTTCAATAATAACCCGCACATCCCAACTTCCCTGTTTTCCACAATATTTATTTTCGAACTGATATTCTTCCTGTAATAGGAACAATATCCACTATGCGCATGGTGCTTCCTTTGGAAATCGTAAATGATGGCGACGTTGCACCTGCCTCCGCATCATTTAACAGCTTCAGCGCACCGCTGGCCCTGTCAAACTCAAATTTTACTCCACTCTCACTAAGCTCGCTCTCTGATGAACCATCACTGAATTTTACTGTTACATTTTTTTTTCCTACTTTAGATGTTATTGTATCTATGTCAATTCCACTGTCTGTATTTGTTGTAATCATTACCTCCGTGACTACATCGCCCTCACTATTCTTTTTAACTGTAACGATTACATTATTTTTCCCCATTGCCATTGTCCTTGCCTGTTGTAAACTGTAGGCCAGCTTCTGTGCGCACTCCTCTGCGGCTTTTCCACTTGCCCAGTTCATACTGTAGGTGATGCCGCCTGTGAAAATTGCCAGTATCGCCACCACCACAATCAGCTCGACAAGAGACATGCCCTTATTTCCTATCTGATTTTTCAATTCTGTGTCATTCAAACATATATGCCTCCTTTCGCTCCTTCCCCACAGTTAATATTTGTGCCAATTCATATATAATATGTAGTCACCCATATATAATTTCTCTTTTTCTGTATCCTGTGGGCCTGGTGTCCCTCCAGCCGGCGGCTTTGTGACTCCCATATAATACGAGGGAGGATCCAGCGCAATATCCGTACAGATATATGACGTATATCCATTTTCTGTACACCACACACGAACATTCTTGATAATAAACCTTCCCGGTTTGTTTTCGTCCCATGCGATACACATTGCTTCATCACCAAGTGCAATTGCTTCTTCTTTTGTATACTTTATAAAACAGGTGTTAAAATCTGGAAGTGACGATGCAAAATTGGATACCGTATCATAAAGAGATTCATCCCCTGGTGCAACATGCGTAACAACATCACCCGGAATATCTGTATCATATTTTGTAGCTCCAGTCCACTTATAAAACAGATAATCAAAGTAATAATTCTTAAAATCCTTATTGCGATTATCCCCATTATCCAGATTCGCAAATTCAGGCATCACTTCCTCGTATGCAAACCTAAATGCATCAGACACATCAGCCGCCAGCGCTCCTTTAAGCTCGTCAAGCGCCATCTCTGCCTGATAGAATGTATTCTTATTCTGGTAGTCATTCGCCTTGATCTGATAATTTTTCCCGGAAATATACAAAATCGTAGTTGCTATCACGGAGAGAAATATTGCGACTGCCACAACAGATACCAGCGCCGAACCCCTATTATCCAAGGACAGCCCCCCAAACCGCCTCCGTATCATTTCTTTCACATCATTTACCATAAATACACCTCACTCTGGTAGACGGCCAGCAAACTAATACTCCCTATACCTTTCATACATCGTCCCTTTCAGTTGTGTAAGGACATTGCCGGAAGCATCCTTCACTGTAAGGGTCAGCCTGTAAGTCATTACTTTTCTCTTTTTGAACTCATCAGATTCAGTGTAGTTCGCAACAGATACAAATTGGGCAGTTTTAATATCATTTGGGGCGACAGAACCTGTTTTCCTTCCCAGATTCTCGTCAAGATTATGGAACAGACGCAGCTTTGTCCCTTTGCACTCCACCACTGGTTTATAAGCCTGCTCATTCAGGGTAAGCGTCGCTTCTGACATGTTTGGGGTTCTCTGTTTTATCAGATAACAGTCAAACTGCTGTGATGTTCTGTTATCTATCTTTATCACATCCCGGAAACCACTGTCATATCCGGAATTTCCCTTATATGCTGGATAAAAATATATCAAAATGCGGCTTAAATTCTTTCCCCTGTATATTTCCTTCTCTGACATCCCGTCAATAATCTCGTCATCCCTTGTATCATGTGAGGAATCGTAAATCGGAATATCATGCATTGCAATGCCATTTATAATGTCATACCCGTCATGTTTGCCTGTTGTGTCCAGCAAATCCATATAATGCACATAACTTTGGAACCACAGATCCTCCCCTGCTTCCACCCAGTCCCCATCTGCAGGACCTCCAGTTCCTTCAGTTTCCGGCTCGGTCGAAACCGTTCCTTCCTGATCATCTGCAGGTGGTATAGTCGGTGACGTAGGCGGCACAGATGCTGTATACTGCTCATAGCATTCATGATCCTGCATCTGGTAAATATATGCCGCGGACACCTTCACGACATAGTCATCACCCTCCTGAACAATTTTATATAAAAATTCCCGCTTCTGTATCTTTATCTTTTCCTTATCCAGCGAATCAACCGTATAAAGTTCCCCTTTTTCATCCCGTTTGTTGTCTCCTAACAGCATACCATTTATCGCGGTAGCCTTGGATGAAAAGTTGGCTTTCACCCTGGTATAGGCATCTTCATCATATGACGTATCATACTCAAAGATGGCATCTTTATCCAACGATACATTATCAATCTCGAAAACTTCTTCCCTGACTGATGGTTCTGCGACGATTTCTATATTGTAAGTCGTATTCTCACTTTTCACATTCTGTACCTGAAATGTGATTGTCGAATCCTTTTTCGTCGAGTCCGCATATGTATAGCTGATGTCTTTATCATCTTCTATCTCGAGCCCAAGCAATGCCGCCCCGTCTGTTCCCTTGGAAAACACCTCGTTCTCCAGACTGTCAAGCGGATAGCCCTTGAAATTCTCCATCACGCTCTCGGCCAGCGCGGTCACATTCTGCCGCTTTCTCGCCTTTTGATTATAAAATGCGGAGGTTGTCAATGCATGGAGCACCGGAATCGTGACAATCGCAAAAATTGTCATAGCGACGATGACCTCAACCAGTGACATTCCCCTGTTATTCAGTTTCCTTCCACAGTTTTGTCTACTGTGTATTTTCTCCACCTTCACCTGTTTCATCATTGCTCTCATCACCTTCACCATCTGACACATAACCACTTGCAGCAACCTTATCTGTCCTAAACAGATCATCCGTACCACTTAAATACTGGACGATATCTGGCGCCTCATACGCCTTACCGGTTCCCCTTGCACTGTAAAATGATAAGACAATATTCCCATCCAGTGTACCATCTGACTCATTTTTGGAATACAGAATCTCCTCTATGCCAATCCTGTTATTAGAATCATAAATCTGTGCAATGCATCCTTTCAGATTGTCATAGTTCGTTGTGTTCTGGTATACCCCACTTTTCTTCGCAAACACAAGTTCACCGGAGAATCCTTCAATATCAGCCGCTGCAATCTCGTCCGCCGGTATATAATACAGAATCTCGCTCTCGTCCATGCTGATGCCCTCATAGCTGATTGCATTTTTTTCCTGCATCTGGACTGCGAGCATAATGATATCTTCCTCCCTTGCATCCGCAGGATATTCTGACATAATGTCACTGATTGCCACCTTATATTCACTGATCTCTGTCTGGTATTTTTCCATATTGTTAAAGTACTCCTCGAGCTCTTTGAGTGTCTTTGACAATTCGGCATTGGACGCCTGCACCTCCGCTGTCTTTTCCTGAAAGTCCAAAAACACAAACACATATACCAGAACCAGAATCACCATCCCCACAAGGGTGATACCCAGAAACGTATTTTTATTGAAATAATTTTTCAGCTTTTTCACATCCAGGCTGTTCTTCTTTTTCTCCTTGACATTCTTCTCCCTGCTTTTTTCCAGTTTTACTTTTTTCCTGTCCATAACACTCCCCCCCTATTCAACATTTTCCGCCGCCGAAC
>CAJUQZ010000144.1:8172-11078 GCA_910588755.1 uncultured Lachnospiraceae bacterium
GTTGTCAGGGCAGGATCTTCATATTCTGTCACCTTATATACACAATTGATAGTAAAATATATCGTCGCACTTCCATCCTCGTCTGATATGTCTCTGCCCTCTCCTGTTTTTTCTTCTGTGATACTGTCTACCGAGACACTAAGCAGCGATTCAAAACCACGGAATATCTCAATAACGCCTGCCGCTGTCTCCTTGTCTGCCACACGCATCGTTATCACGCACTGCTCATCATCGGAAACAAACTCTGTAAACTCTACATCGGCCGGCATCTTTTCCTCCAGCTCAGACAGAAAATCAAGTATGCCATCGTTGCTGCGCTCTGTCAGGGCATGACCGTACCTGACCTTGCTTAATAGCTGCTTCATTCCCATATACTGTTCATATACAAGACGCGCCGGCTCATATTGCTGCTGTTTCTTCTCCAAATCCTTTTGTTCCATCAGCGCAGTATTATACGGAATCAGTGAAAAAGACAGAATCGCCCCAACCATCACAACAAAAAATATAATGATCAATATCGAAGCCGACACATAGTTTGTCTCATGGCGCTCCTTCTCCTTCTCCGCGTCAAATCCGACACTCTGGATACCCGCGCCGATCGCACACGCATAGAGATTGACGGCTGCCTCCTCGGCCTGCTTGCTGATCACGACACCCCGCACGTTGTCAAGCACGCGGCATGGCAGCATCGTCTGTTCTGAAAGCATATCCAGTATCGCTTTATCCTTAGAGCCAGCGCCCATAATATAAATCTGCTCTATCCGGGCCTCTTCATTATTGGATGCATAAAAATCAATCACACGCATGACAGTGCCCACAAGCACCCTCGTCGCATCCTCCGGATCAATGGGTGTCCCTGGCTGACGTCCGATATTATAATTTACAGTGCGCTGCATAACCATCGTACCCTGCTTGATAATCGTGACAAGCGCATTCTCATCCTCAACCTTGATCGCCATGACCGCCTCTGCACCGGCACTCTGCTTAATCGCCTGAAATGCACTGTTTCCGGCATAATCAATATCAACGATATTCAGACCGATGTCCGCTGCAAGCTTCTCATAGCCCTCAAGCAGCACTTTTTCTGCCGCAATGACTAGGACCTTGTGTTTTCCTACATTTTCACCCTCGCGAAACGTCGAAATATGTAAATGCGTGATCTTGTAATCACTAAGCTCAATCGGGAAATACTCTGTGACATTTGACTCGATAATCGCATTGATCTGATGTACCTTTACTCCCGGAAGTATGATTTCACGTGTGATAATTTTCCCTGAAAATATTGTAAAAAGGACGCGCTTTGTCCTAATCTTATTCTCCTTTAAAACAGTTTTGACTGCTTCCTTTAGGTTCTCTGTCTTGTCAGGATTGAGATAACCGTCGCTGACGGCGCCCTCAGGCGTCTTCAGCTCCACACATTTGTACACCTTTGGTTTCTTCGCCTGATAGTCCATCTCCACAATTCTGGTTGTAGAACAGCCAATCTCGACGCACAGCAATTTTGCCATTTCCTATCATCCTCTCTCTAAGTATTGGGTGGGACTATTATGTCAGTTGTATAATGTCATGTACCAGCCAATCATCTGCCTTCCCCACAGGGCACAGATATAAATACCAATGGACAGATAAGGTCCCAGGGCCAGAACATGTTCCGCTTTTGTAAGACGCATGCGCAATACATGAGCAACAGAGCCAATAATGCACCCCAGCAGGAACGCCAATACATTGCACTGCCATCCAAGTACCAGCCCGCTGACCGCCATAAGCTTAATGTCGCCGCCGCCAATTCCTCTGCCCCTTGTGACGATATATATGATGTAAAGCGGTACACTCACTGCAAAAAAGCCAATCGCATACTCCCTCCAACCTGACAAATCTGTAAGTACACGTACCAGCCCCAACACTGCTATAAATACATTGAATCCCACGGGAATCTCAAATGTTCTGAAATCAATAACACTTAGCGCCAGCAGTGCACTTGCCATCAAACAGTACAGCACAGTCTCAACACACACTCCATAGCACAAAAATACAATCACATACAATACTCCATTGGCCGCCTCCACTACAGGATATTGAACCGATATCCCAGCTTTGCATCTTCGGCATTTGCCGCCTAGAGCGATCCAGCTAAAGAGGGGAATGAGATCATACCATTTCAATTGATAACCACAACTCATACAGTGGCTTCTGGTCGTCACGATATTTTCCTTTTTCGGTATCCGATAAATACATACATTCAGGAAACTGCCAATGATAATTCCATACAGGAACATAATGGCCGCAAATAATATTGTATACAGCATACGCCGAATCTTCTCCGTCCTACAGACACTGTAAACAGCGCCTAATGTATATTTCTACCATAAATTTTACACCTACAAGTACTATTTTGCAAGAACTTCACAGTTTTTTTGTCCCAATTTTGCTTTATTTGTAATATTTGACAATATTTTTGTATTAGAATAACTTTGCCCTCCATTAAGATATTTTTGCATGTGTGTAAACATTTTTTGCATATGGCCTACGTTTAATAAACTTTAAGATTTGGCAATTTATTTTTTTGATTGTATTTTGGTAAGGTTGTTTATTTTCTCATATTACCGCTTTGATTCTATGCCGGAACAGAATATTGACGGCGCTGGCACTCATAATCGTCCCCTTCCACACCCAATACATTCAATACACTTCCTGAAAAAATGGAATATGATCCCCGTACATCATGATAAGAACGGGTTCCTTTTTCTCCTCAAAATAATCCGTCAATTGCGCAAAAGCCTTATTGGCCAGATAGATTCCATTGACGGTATTCACCAGACCACTTCACTCTGCCTCGGAAAGCGCTTCACTTTTAACTGTTACCTCTATAGAATGATGCTGGGGTCAAAAGGGTATTTTAGAAAAAT
>CAJUQZ010000145.1 GCA_910588755.1 uncultured Lachnospiraceae bacterium
GCTTGGGAACAGCGTAAGCTGGGGGAAGCAGCTGAATATAGGCGTGGTTCTTTTCCTCAACCCTATGGAAATAAGGATTGGTACGATGGTGAAGGAGCTATGCCATTCGTACAAGTTGCAGATGTAACAGATGAAATGGACTTAGTAGCTGATACTAAACAGAAGATTAGTAAATTGGCGCAACCAATGAGCGTATATGCTGATAAAAACTCTGTTTTAGTAACACTACAAGGAAGTATAGGACGCGTAGCAATCACCCAATATGGGGCCTTTGTGGATAGAACGGTTTTGATATTTGAAAAATATAAAATAGAGATAGATTATATTTTTTGGGCCTATATTATTAAGCAAAAATTTATTGAAGAAGCAAGAAAAGCACCGGGTGGAACGATAAAAACAATTACTAAAGAAGCATTGTCAGATTTTGATTTAATGTTGCCAGATTATAAAGAGCAAATGAAACTTGGTGGATATTTTTCTACTCTCGACCACCTCATCACCCTTCACCAGCGTAAGTGCGGGAGATGCCGGGCATTAGGGATTTGGGCTGGGGAAGATGTTTGTTTAGATGGAGGCTACATAACAAGTGAGGATATGCAGTGGAGAAAAGCTTTTTAGCAAAGAGCATTATATTGCAAAAAAGCATACAAAAGAAAAGAGCATTATATTGCAAAAATCTTTTGTAAATATGGATACAAAGTTGCTTCCTGGTTTGAATTATGATAAAATACAAAGGAAAAATGCAAATAATTTCAGAAATCTTTTGTAGAGGAGTCCCGACATGGATATTAGGCGTGATTTTTATTTGAATAAACTGATAGACAGAAAACATAATGGATTGATAAAGGTGATTACTGGTATTCGCAGATGTGGCAAATCTTATTTAATGAATACCATATTTTACAATTACCTGCTTGAGAATGGTGTGGATGAGAAGCATATCATCAGATTTGCCTTTGATTCTGCAGATGATCTTTATCTTATTGGGGAAAATCTGATTGCGGTAGAAAAAGAAAAAAGGGGGGTTGATCCGGAAAAATTTATGGAGTATATTCGTTCCCAAATGATAGATAGTGAAATGTACTATCTGCTTTTGGATGAAGTGCAAATGCTAGATTGCTTTGAGTCTGTACTGAACAGTTATCTGCGCAGGAACAATGCGGATGTTTATGTGACTGGAAGCAACGCCAGATTTTTATCGAAAGATATTATTACAGAGTTTGCAGGACGTGGCGATGAA
This sequence comes from uncultured Lachnospiraceae bacterium, assembly GCA_910588755.1. GTDB lineage: Bacteria > Bacillota > Clostridia > Lachnospirales > Lachnospiraceae > COE1. Next base: position 1,241 of record CAJUQZ010000145.1, read on the forward strand.
ATCCATATGTATCCCTTAAACTTTTCAGAGTTCATGTCAGTTTATAAGGGTGATAAATATGAAGGACTGACGGAATATATGCTGTATGGCGGGATTCCGTTAGTCGTTCTTCGCGGGGGTGCAAATGATAAAATTTCAAGTTTAGAAACTCTTTTCAGCGAGATATATATTAGGGATATATACAAACGGAATAAAGTCAGAAATCAGGGTGAGCTTGAAGATTTGCTGAATATTCTTTCTTCGTCTATTGGTTCACTGACGAATCCTGAGAAATTAAAGAATACTTTTCGGACGGTAAAAAAATTAAAAATTACATCGAACACAGTGAGGAAATATCTCGACTATTTAGAAGATTCTTTTTTGATTGAATCTGCGCAACGATACGACATCAGAGGAAAGGCCTATATAGAAACCCCGAAGAAATATTATTTTTCAGATTTGGGGCTTCGCAATGCCCGAATCGCATTTCGCCAGTTTGAACAGACGCACGCAATGGAAAACGTAATTTATAATGAACTTCGTATGCGCGGTTATAATGTTGATGTGGGAGTTGTAACAGTAGCGGAGAATAAGGACGGAAAGGTAGTTCGGAAGTATCTTGAAGTTGACTTTGTATGTAATCTGGGGTCTGTAAGATATTACATTCAATCTGCTTATTCTATTCCGGATGAGGAGAAAATGTTACAGGAAATAAGGCCATTTCGTAAAATTAATGATTCGTTCAGGAAAATCATTATAACAAGGGATATGGTTCCGAAGCATTACGATGAGCACGGGATTTTGACTTTAAATATATATGACTTTCTGCTTGAACCGTCAAGTATTGAATGTTAGTTAAATAATCAGACCGCTTTGGAGAAGGATAAGATAAGCATAACAAAGGAGACGATAAAAATGCCGGAATTAGAGTCAATGATTGAAAAGAAACTGATTGAGCAGCTTGTCTACGGGGATTCCCAGTGGGTATACAGGGAAGATTTGAAAACGGAAAATGATTTATGGGCAAATTTTAAATATATTCTTGAACAGAACAATAAGGACAGACTGAATGGGGAGTTTTTGACGGATAGCGAGTTTGAACAGGTAAAGAACCAGCTTCAGTTTTCATCATTTTACAGAGCGGGCGAGTGGCTGGTAGGGGAGAATGGTAAAGTCCAGGTACATGTGCAGAGGGGTACAGAGCGTCTCCACCTCGTTGTGATGAACCATGAGCATATTGCGGGCGGAAGCAGCGTCTATGAGGTCATCAACCAGTACAGCGCATTAAATACGGATGAAGACGGCAAAGCTCCCGCAAGGGACAGGCGGTTTGACGTGACACTTTTGATCAACGGGCTTCCCATGATACATATTGAATTAAAGAATAAGCAGCACTCCTATATGGACGGATTCTGGCAGATTAAGAAATATATCGGTGAAGGGAAGTTTTCTGGAATTTTTTCAGCGGTACAGATGTTTGTCATCAGCAACGGTGTAAATACAAAATATTTTTCCGCTGCAGGCGATACAGAGCTGAACTCCAAGTTTATCAGCGGCTGGCTGGATAAGGACAATCATCCGGTAACGGACTGTATGGATTTTGCAAAAAGTGTTCTTCGCATTCCGGAGGCACACGAGATGATTGCAAGATATACTGTGCTGGATAAAGAAGCAAAAAAGCTGATCCTGCTGCGCCCGTATCAAATCCATGCGATTGAGGCTATCCGTGAGGCGTCCAAGACAGGCAGGTCAGGCTATGTGTGGCACACAACGGGTTCCGGGAAAACGCTGACCTCGTACAAAGCGACAAGGAACCTGCTGATGGATATACCCTCCATTGACAAGGCGGTATTCCTGATTGACCGCAAAGATTTGGATACCCAGACCACAATGGCGTTTAAGGCATATGCAAATAACGATCTGATAGATGTTGACGAAACAGACAATGTAAACGACCTGAAGAAAAAACTGAAATCAGGCGACAGGCAGGTGATAGTGACAACCATCCAAAAACTGCAAAGGCTGATTGCGAAGAAGCTTCAGGAGGACACGCCGGAATACCAGAAAATACGGAATCTGAAAATCGCGTTTGTCGTGGACGAGTGTCACAGGGCAGTCACGCCGGGAATGAAAAGGGAACTGGAACGTTTTTTTGGAAATTCCCTGTGGTTTGGTTTTACTGGAACGCCCAGATTTGCAGAAAACCCATATCCGCAGATGGGTGATCTGCCGAGGACGACAGAAGAACTGTATGGTGAAAGGCTGCATAAGTATACGATTCAGAATGCAATCCATGACAATGCCGTCCTCGGATTTCAGGTGGAACACAACGGACCTAAGGACATTGCCGACGAGACGGACAAAAATGCTTATGACAATGAAGCACACATGCTGAAAGTGCTGGATGTCATTCTGAACAGGTCTTATTTCAAATTAGGATTTCAAAATGGCAGGGGAATGACATATGAAGGACTTCTTACAACAAGCTCCATCCAGCTTGCGCAGAAATATTATGAACTGCTGGCCAAGGTAAAGAATGGGGAGACGTCTCTCGTGATAGACGAGAAAATAAAGCAGGTGCTTCCGGATTTTCCCAAATTTGCCATAACCTATTCCGTTTCCGAGAATGAGGAAGGCTCTCAGGTGAACCAGCAGAAAATGCAGGTCTCCATTAACGATTATAATGAAATGTTCGGGACGAAATATGATCTTTCCCAGATTCAGGGATACAATGGGAACCTGAATAAGAGGCTTGCGCGGAAAGAAACCAAATTCCAGAGCAGGAGCGAGCAGCTTGATCTGGTGATTGTTGTAGACCGCCTTCTTACGGGATTTGACGCTCCGTGCATGTCAGCTATTTTTATTGACAGGCAGCCGATGGGCCCACATGACCTGATACAGGCTTTTTCAAGGACGAACCGTATTTATGACAAAAACAAGGCATATGGGCAGATTGTGACTTTTCAGGCTCCTGTATTATTCAAAAAATGTGTGGACGAAGCAGTAAAGCTGTACTCCGCAGGAGGGACAAAGGAGGCGCTGTTAGCGGAATGGGACGAGATAGAGTCTGCGTTTAAGAAAGCGCTCTCGGCACTGCGTGTTTCGGCGCAGACTCCTTCGGAAGTTTCCGGGATGTCACTGAAGGAGAAAGAAGTCTTTGCCAAAATGTTCCAGAACTTTGACAGGTTATTTGCCCAGATGAAATCATTTACAAATTATGATAACAGGATGCTTGAAGAATACGGCATTACACAGGAGGAATATGATGATTATGCGGGGCATTATTTTAATGTGCTCGAGGAAATAAGGGAGAGTAGGCCAGACAGGGAAGCAGATGGTGCAGAACCTGTACAGATAGATTCCGACTATGAGCTGATGGCGTACAGCAGCACGAAAATAGATTATGAGTATATCATTAACCTGATCCAGAATATTGTCACGCCAGACAATGGCGAGGGGGGCATCACACCCGAGGAACGTCAGAAGAAGATTGGTGAGGTAAGACAGTATGTGGAGGAACTTCGCAGGGATAACCCGAAAATCGCGGATATTATGTCCGGGCTGATTGATGAAATTGAAACGGATGCGGATAAATATAAAGGAAAATCCATTTTAAATATTGTGGAGAATACGAAGCAGGATTATATTGACCGGGTAATCACGTATTTCAGCAAAATATGGTATGCTTCGAAAGATGATGTTATGTATGCCGCAAATCATTACAGGAATGGCATAATCCCTAATGAAAGCAGGATAAAGGCGACGAGCGGTTATCGCAGCTATAAGGAGGCAAATAAGAAAGATCTGACCAAATTTGCATATTATAAACAGATGATAGAGGAATTGAGAAAGACTTTGGATGAGGAAATTAAGCCCCTTATCTGCCATTGGGGATGACACTGCTTTTCCTTTCAGGTTGTTTGTATCAGCGTAAGTAATTTCAGGAAATGGAGGCAGCTTATGCTAAAAGATATGAACAGTGAAACACTTTTTTATGAATATTACAGACAATGGGTGGACGTGTACAAGAAAGGAGCGATAAGGGAAGCCACGATGTCAAAGTACCTGATGACGCAAAAGTGGGTTGAAAAACTTGCACCGGAACTAAAACTGTATGAACTTTCGAGAACCACCTATCAGCAGCTTTTAAACGATTATGCGAAAGAGCATGAAAGGCAGACAACGCTTGATTTCCACCATCAGCTAAAGGGGGCAATCCTTGATGCTGTTGACGAGGGGCTGATCGGGCGTGATCCGACAAGAAAGGCGATCATTAAGGGAAAAACACCGGGAACCAAGAAGATAAAATACTTAAACCAGTTTGAACTTCATACACTGATAGCGCATCTTGATATTAAAGAGGAAGTGAGCTGGGACTGGTTTATCCTGCTTGTTGCCAAGACGGGCATGCGGTTTTCGGAGGCGCTTGCGGTAACTCCGGGGGATTTTGATTTTGCAAGACAGACCCTGTCCATCAGCAAGACATGGGATTACAAAGGCGAGGGTGGCTTCCTCCCCACGAAAAACAAGTCGTCTGTGAGAAAGATACAGGTTGATTGGCAGATTGTAGTTAAATTTTCTGAACTGGTCAAAGGGCTGCCGGAGGATAAGCCTATCTTTGCGGGACAGGATAAAGTCTATAATTCTACGGTAAATGATGTGCTGACAAGGCATTGCAGGGCATGCGGCATTTCTGTGATCTCAATTCACGGGCTGCGCCATACCCATGCTTCCCTGCTGCTTTTTGCGAGGGTGTCTATTGCAAGTGTTGCCCGCAGGCTGGGACATGCCAGCATGACAACAACGCAGAAGACATATCTGCATATTATTCAGGAGCTTGAGAATAAGGATGTGGATTTGGTTATGAGGACGTTATCAGGATTATAAGATTGGGAAACTTTTAATTTTATTACGGAAATACTTACGTTGATTTTAGCAATGAATACAGATTGTAGAACATTATCATATCATAATAGAAATGTGAGAACATGCGAAAGAAGATTTAGAGAAACAGCGGACTGCTGCATAAAAAGGTGTATCGTGGCGAGTAGGGAATATCTCCTCTACTCGATGTTCGTCATGTTATACAAAATATGAGGTTAGTAACCCCTAACACTTTGGTTAGAATAATGAAACTATAGTTAGATTAATAAAATTTATTGACAAAGACTGGCAGGAGGCATATGATAAAAATGTAGTTAGCGACTGCTAACTATTATTATACATATGTAGTTAGTAAGAACTAACATATTTCAAAAAGGTGTTTGACAGATTTGCGGACCAGTCCGCGATACTGGACGAAAAATGTTTACGTGTTTTAGATTAGAATGGAGGGAAAGGGAATGCCGCTAACATTGGCAGAGGCAGGTGAGGAAAACATTATCAGGAAAATTGGGGGAAAACAGGAGATCAGGGCACATCTGGAGAACCTTGGATTTGTCGTGGGAGGAACTGTCACAGTAATTAGTGTGGTCGGGGGAAATGTCATCGTGAACGTGAAGGATTCCCGCGTTGCAGTCAGCAGGGAGATGGCACAGAAGATCATGGTCTAGAGCGTGTTTGAAGAATGAAAGGAGTGTAGTTATCAAGATGAATACGATGAAAGAGGCAAAGGCCGGCGACCATGTCCGGGTGATAAAGCTTCACGGTGAAGGAGCGGTTAGACGGCGGATTATGGACATGGGGATGACGAGGGGTGTGGATGTGCAGATTCGCAAGACAGCACCGCTTGGTGATCCGATCGAGGTGACAGTGCGCGGTTATGAATTGTCCATCAGAAAGGCAGATGCGGCGATGATTGAAGTCGAGTATGTGCAGCATTAGGGGAGGAGCCCTAAATTTTTTGAACAATAGTTAGTTGTAACTAATATAAGAAAGTGAGGTAAATCCATGAATTTAAGAATAGCCCTTGCGGGGAATCCGAATTGTGGGAAGACGACGCTGTTTAATGCTTTGACCGGATCCAACCAGTTTGTCGGAAACTGGCCGGGAGTCACAGTAGAAAAGAAAGAGGGAAGGCTGAAAAAACATGATAGCGTTACAATTACCGACCTGCCTGGTATTTATTCCCTTTCCCCTTATACACTTGAGGAGGTCGTGGCAAGAAATTATCTAGTCGGTGAGCGTCCCGATGCGATTTTAAACATCATTGACGGCACCAATCTAGAGAGGAATCTTTATCTGACAACCCAGCTTACCGAGCTTGGAATCCCTGTTGTTGCTGCCATCAACATGATGGACGTGGTGGAGAAAAACGGCGACAGGATCAATATGGAGGAGCTGTCAAGGGCGCTGGGCTGCAAGGTGATCGGGATTTCTGCCCTGAGAGGAAATGGCATCATGGAGGCTGCAAGGGCTGCGATTGACGCGGCGGAGAACGAACGGACTATTCCAATGCACACCTTTTCGGGAACAGTGGAACATGCCCTGGCCCATATTGAGGAAGCAGCGATACACGGGCTGCCAGAGCAGCAGCAGCGGTGGTATGCCATCAAGCTGTTTGAAAGGGACGATAAGGTGATAGGACAGTTAGAGCTCGATGAAGCCGTGCTTTCCCATATTGAGACAGACATCAGGGCCGCAGAGCAGGAGATGGACGATGACGCGGAGTCCATTATTACCAACGAGCGATACGTCTATATCGGAGGTATTATTAAAAAATGTCTGAAGAAAACGTCTACAAGGGGGTTGACGACCTCCGATAAGATTGACAAAATTGTCACAAATCGTTTTCTCGGGCTTCCGATCTTTGCGGCTGTCATGTTTCTTGTGTATTATATTTCTATGGTGACGGTGGGGGCCGCAGCAACGGACTGGGCAAATGACGGGCTGTTTGGTGATGGCTTTCACTTGTTTGGTATCGGCTCTCTTGCTTATGAAAAGGCAGCTGATGCCTATGGGGAGGCGGCGCTGATTGTGGACGGTTATGACGCCTATATGCAGAAAAACGGCGCTGCGCCAACAGGTCACTTTTCATATGAGGTTACAGATGATGAGACGCTAGAGGTCACAGTGGAGACGGCTTCCATCGCGGATTATGGGGACGCGCTTGCAGTGATCGAGCAATATAAAAACGAACCGGATCCGGCGGATTATGGGGTATGGATTCCCGGAATCCCGGTGCTTGTGGGAGGTGGTCTTGCGGCTGTGGGCGCGGCAGACTGGCTTGCGGGACTCATTAACGATGGCATTGTAGCCGGTGTGGGCGCTGTGCTGGGCTTTGTGCCGCAGATGCTTGTTTTGTTTCTGCTGCTTGCCTTTTTGGAGGCGTGCGGCTATATGGCACGCATCGCATTTGTGCTGGATCGGATTTTTCGCAAGTTTGGGCTGTCCGGCAAATCTTTTATCCCAATGCTCATCGGTACTGGCTGCGGTATTCCGGGAATCATGGCGTCGAGGACAATTGAAAATGAGCGCGACCGCAGGATGACAATAATGACGACTACATTTATTCCCTGTGGTGCGAAGGTTCCGTTTATCTCCATGATTGCCGGCGCGATCTTTGGCGGCTCGGCACGGGTGGCGACAAGCGCGTATTTTGTGGGCATGGCAGCAATTATTCTCTCTGGTATTATGTTAAAGAAGACAAGGCTGTTCGCAGGCGATCCGGCGCCCTTTGTCATGGAGCTTCCGGCCTATCATATGCCTACGGTGGGCAATGTGCTGCGCTCCATGTGGGAACGAGGCTGGTCCTTTATCAGGAAAGCGGGCACAATTATTCTGCTCTCTACTATCGTGATCTGGTTTGCGACGTACTTTGGATTTACACAGAAGGGATTTTGTATGCTTGGTGAGGACGAGATGGACCAGTCACTCCTTGCGGCAGCAGGTGGGGCGATGGCATGGATTTTCACACCGCTTGGCTGGGGAAGCTGGCAGGCAGCAGTGGCTTCTATCACAGGGCTTGTGGCAAAGGAAAATATTGTCGGCACGATGGGGATACTCTACCCTGGCGGTTGGCCCGAGATCGCGGCAAATTTCAACATGGCTGCGGGCTATTCCTTCATGGTGTTCAATCTGCTGTGCGCGCCCTGCTTTGCGGCAATCGGTGCCATCAGGAGGGAGATGAACAGCGCGAAATGGACGTGGCTTGCGGTCGGATATCAGTGCGGGCTGGCGTATGTGATGGCGCTGATGGTTTACCAGATTAGCTCGGCACTGACTGGCGACCTGCATGTCATGGGCCTGTCCGCAGCCATTGTCCTTCTTGGCGGCATGGTTTACTTGCTGTTTCGGCCATATAAGGAGGCGACAAAGCTGACTACAGATATGAAACTGAAAACGGCAAGGTAGGAATATGATATTAGAAATATTATATGGTAGCAGGATTGATCATCGCTGCATATACTGGCGGTCGAAAAGACTGACCGCTCAGTCTAAGGTGATGCGCACAACCACAATCTGAAAAATCTTATATAATAATTTTTCAGATAGGAAATATGCCGCTTTGTGGCTGCGGTTGGCGCGATACGCATAGCAGATTTCATCTGTCGTGCGTATATAATATCTGGTTGATAAAAACAGGAGGATATTGATGGGTACATGGATCATGGAAAATTTGGCGACGATTATCATTGGTGTGGTTCTGATGATGGTGATAGCGACCGTTATTGTCAGTATGGTGCGCAGTAAAAGAAAGGGAAAGTCATCCTGTGGCTGCGGGTGTGCGGGCTGTGCCATGAATGGCGCCTGCCATTCCACAGCGTCAAAGACTTCATAGGACAGAACCATTACCAGCCCCGGCTCGATTAAGTGCTTGTTGTTATATACGGAATGTGATAAAATAAATCTAGAAAACACAAAATCAAGTGAGTGAACGGGGAACGACAGTGAATTATATTGTTTTTGATTTGGAATGGAATCAGGCTGCTGATATGAGGACGAGGCGGGCTAATAGTCTGCTGTTTGAAATAATAGAGATCGGGGCGGTAAAACTGGATGAAAAAAAGGAGCAAATTGATTGTTTTCATGAGCTGGTCAGGCCCCAAGTTTTTCATACGATGAACCAAGTGACAGGGGAGCTGATCCACCTCAAGATGGAGCAGCTTGAAAACTGTCGTTCATTTCCCGAGGTGGCGGCGGATTTTGTCAGGTGGTGTGGAAGCGATTTTGTTTTTTGCACCTGGGGAAGCCTTGATCTCACAGAGCTTCAGAAAAATATGGATTACTACAATATGACACCTGTGTCAGAAACAACGCTTAGGTACTATGATGTACAAAAGCTGTTCAGTCTCGCATTCGAGGACAAAAAGTCGAGACGCACATTACAGTATGCCGTGGATTTTCTTGGCATCAAGAAGGATGAAGCCTTTCACAGGGCATACACAGATGCGTCCTACACGGCACAGATTGTCAAAAGGATTGAGGACGAATCAGTTTTCCGGCATTATTCCTACGACACATATCGCCTGCCCAGAAATAAGGCTGAGGAGATTAAACCCGAATTATTCACGGCAGTATAAACTCACATAAAATCCGCCGTAGT